>JAMCYY010000003.1 GCA_023473205.1 Patescibacteria group bacterium | reverse complement strand
CCATCATTTAATGTTCTTGGGAATTTCGTTAATTTTTTTTATCTTTTTTTCTTTTTTAGATTTGGAAATACTTTTCCCTTTTTCTCCGATTATTTACATAGGATGTCTCCTTTTTTTAATTTTGCCTTTTATTGTCGGAACAGTGACCAGAGGATCAGTCCGCTGGATACCTTTAGCCGGTTTTACTATTCAGCCTTCAGAATTAGTGAAACCATTTTTGGCCTTGATGGCGGCTTGGTTTTGGACAGGAAGTGAATTTTCCTGGAAAAAAATACTTACATTTATTTTCTTTTCTTTGCCAATTTTATTTTTGATTTTTATCCAGCCAGATTTAGGCAGCACTTTAGTGGTTTTCAGTATTTTTATAGGAATAATTTTTCTTTCAGGGATTGAATTAAAAAAACTCATTATTTTGTTTTGTGGAGGAATTTTAGTTTTACCTCTGTTTTTCTTATCTTTGAAAGGCTACCAAAGACTTCGTTTGGTTCATTTCTTAAACCCTTATACTGACCCTTTAGGCGAGGGATATAATTTAATTCAGTCAAAAATTGCTGTTGGTTCCGGGGGGATTTTTGGCAGGGGTTTGGGCCGCGGGACACAAAGCCATTTAGCTTTTTTGCCCGAAAGACATACGGATTTTATTTTTGCCTCTTTATCTGAAGAATTAGGCTTTGGCGGAGCTACTTTAGTTTTACTTTTATATTTATTTTTGTATTTAAGGGTTTTAAAAGTTGCCTTTCAAGTTAAAGAAAGACGTTTTTTTCTTTTTTCGTTAGGCCTTTTTTTCTATCTTTTTTTCCAGACCACGGTTAATATCGGCATGAATGTTGGTTTACTGCCAATTACAGGAATAACTTTGCCTTTGATTTCTTACGGAGGCAGTTCACTTTTAACCACAATGATCAGCTTAGGGATGCTGCAAGCTGTTTCGCGGCAAAGAAGCGGAGAAAAAGTCCTGCAAATCCACTAATTGAAAATAAAGAGCTTTTGAAGTAAAATAATAGCTTATGAAATATGCAGTAGTAAAAATCAGTGGTTCTCAATATAAAGTTTCTGAAGGCGATGAAATTGAGGTTAGCCGTTTCCCTGAAGAAGAAGGGAAAACTATTGAACTAAAAGAGGTTCTTCTTTTGGTTGATGGCAAGCAAGTAAAGATCGGTAAACCAATGATTAAGGAAGCTCAAGTTGTTGCTAAAGTGATGAAACAGTTTTTAGGGGAAAAGGTTGATATCTTTAAATTTCGGGCAAAGACCGGTTATCGCAGAAAAACCGGTTTTCGTGCCCAAAGAACCTTACTTAAAATAGAAAAAATTAGTTAAAGGCGTGTATTGACTTTCGTGAAAAGTTAAATTATAGTCAAAAAATATGGCACATACAAAATCAGCTGGCCGCGCCCGACAAGGAACACCCCGTAAAGGACGACGTTTGGGGATTAAGATTTATGGCGGCCAAGAGATTAAGAACGGACAAATAATTGTTCGTCAAATCGGTTCAACTCTTCATCCCGGAGAAGGGGCTAAAATGGGAAGAGATTTTACAATTTTTGCCCTTAAAGACGGAAAAGTTAATTTCCGTGTTTTAAAGGGTAAGAAAATGGTGGAGGTTATCTAGAATGTCAGAAGACAGCGGCGTCATCCAAATGCCTATTGACCAGCTGCAGTCTAATCCTCTTCAACCGCGTGGTGTTATTACTCCAGAAAGCTTAGTTGATTTAGTTGATTCAATTCGTGAACATGGAATCTTAGAGCCTTTAGTGGTGGCTAAAACCCCCGCAGGTTATCAAATTATTGCCGGAGAGAGGCGTTGGCGTTCTGCAAAAATCGTTGGTTTAAAAACAGTTCCGGTTATTATTAAGGAAACAACTCCACGCGGGATGCTGGAAATGGCAATTGTGGAGAATGTGCAAAGAATTGACCTTAATGCAATTGAAAGAGCCAGAGCTTTTCAAAGATTGATTGATGAATTTTCCCTTTCCTCGGCTGAAATTTCTCAAAGGGTAGGGAAAAGTCAGGCTTATGTTTCCAATACTCTGCGTTTGTTATGTTTGCCGGATGCAGTTAAGGATGGTATTCTTTCAGGACTCATAACTGAAGGGCATGCCCGCGCTTTAGCCGCTATTGCTGATCCCCGGCTCATGATTGAGGCCTATAAAATTGTTTTAAGGGAGTCAGCTTCAGTGCGCAGAGCAGAAGATCTAGCCAGAAGGATGAAACAACAACATGGTCAGACAGCGACCAGTAAAGAAACCAAGATTTTTGATGAAAGTATTGATAAGCTTAGAAATGAAATTGAACAAGCCTTAATTGCAATTGACAGTAAAGAAAATAAAACAAAGGTGAAATTGACCCGTTCCCGAATTGTTACCCGTGTAATTATTAACCTTTTTGGTAGCTTAGAGGACACTGAGGAAAAACTTCAAAAAATTTACCGAGGTATTTGCAATAATTAATTTTTTTCTTCTTAAGATTGTTTGTAACTTTCGTGTTTGACTAAACCAAAACTATTTATTGGCCAATAACGGAGCCAAGCTTTGCCTACAATGGATTCCATTGGTACTGGCCCAAATTCACGGCCATCACGGGAATAGGGCCGGTTATCCCCTAAAGGCAAGTAATATCCTTGGGGGATTATCCTTTCCACTCCTTCTAAAAGAAAACTGCCATAATTGGTAAGATAATCTTTAGGCAGATAAGCGCTTTCATCTAATTTTTGTTCGTTAACATAAATAACACCATTAGAAACCATGACTTTGTCTCCGGGTAAGGCAATTACTCTTTTAATATATTCACATTCAATTTCAGCGCAGGGTTCACTTTTGGGAGCCTTAAAAACAATGACGTCTCCCCGCTCTGGCAGACCAAAACGGTAAGAAATTTTGTTGGTCAGTAAAAATTCACCATTATGAAAATTGGGAAACATCGAGTTGCCTTTAACTTGATGGGGCTGGAAAAGGAAAAGATAAACAATGATAAAAATTGATAAGGCCAAGACAATGGCTTGAATGGTATCCAAAATAAACTGGCCAAGTTTTTTAAGCAGGGAAATCATATGTTTAAGTTTAACTTTTGATATAATAGGTGTCAAGGAGAAACTTAAATTTGGGCAATTAGCTCAGCGGGTTATACCCGATATATTTGGATCCGTGGCTCAGTTGGTAGAGCGTCTCATTCACATTGAGAAGGTCAGAGGTTCGAATCCTCTCGGATCCACCCTTATTTAATGCGTCATGTTTTATGTACTTTTGCCTCCTTTTGCGTTAAAATAACCCCATCTTTATGGTAAACTTTAACCTTGTTAACCGGAGTCCAGTTGAAGCAGATCAAAATTTAAGCCTTCCAAAAGTTTTTATTTCGGATGATATCATCACGGAAACAGAAGCTTTACTTTTAAGCTACACTAAAGCCAAAGAAAATCATGAAGGATTGGTTTATTGGGCAGCTAGAAACAAAAATGATAACTTTGAAGTTATAAAAGCAATTGCCCCTCGGGCAGTGACAACAGCAGTTTCTTTTAGAGTTAATTCTCTTGATAATGCGCAGATAATAACAGAATTAAATAAAGATGAATTAGTATTAATTGCTCAGCTTCATACCCATCCTTTTGGTAGCCAATTAATTCATTCCCTAACTGAAGAGGAAATTGGTTTTATGCCTTTTGAGGGAATGTTTTCTATAATTGTCCCCGATTATGGTCAAGAAGGAATTCTACCTCTGGAGGAAAATGGGATTTTCATTTTCCATAATGGGGATTTTCAGAGGCTTTCTTTACAACAGGTTCAATCTTTATTTAAAATAAAATAACAATTAAAAGTTGATTACCATTAATAAAATGGATAAAGTTGTTAAAGTAGAAGTACACAATTTAAAAGAAGCAATTATTGCGGCGGTTGACGAATTGGGCGGCTTTGGTAAATTTATTAAAAAAGGCGAAGTGGTTTTTCTTAAACCAAATTGTAATACTGCAGAACGCCA
>JAMCYY010000014.1 GCA_023473205.1 Patescibacteria group bacterium | reverse complement strand
GCGGCAGCTTTTTTGGCAAGAGAAAGGCTGTTTTGCGCCCTTCCGGAAAATCAAGATAATTTAATTTAAACGATAAAGTGGGGTATAATAAAAATCGTTTGTGTTGAAGAAATTTTCTTTTATAACCATTGTTTTATTTTTCCTTTTATATTCTTTTTTTTGGTTCAAATTATTTGAACCATCTAAAAAAATTGTTTTAGAAAGCCCTGTTTCCAAATATTTGCCCTTTAATATTGTTGCAAATAATCTTTCTCCAGCCAGAAAAATAAAAAATGTTCTATCTTCAAATACCAACCAAACTGCAATACCAGAGTCTTACAAAATTAATCTTGCCTTAAGAAAACAGGCTTTTAATTTAAGCTGTGAATTTGCAGCCGCTGCTTCTATTATTTACCACCTTACAAATAATCCTGATTTTTCAGCTGTTAAAGAACAGCAAGCGGAAAAAACTCTTATGGAAAAAATCGGGGTTTCGGAGAATCCAAATATAGGAATAAGAATGGGGAAAACAATTCCGGCAAGCAGCGAAGCTTTGCTTAATAATTTAAACGAAAGGTTTGGGGGCACGGATTATTACGGCGTCCATGCGCCTCCTTTTATAGAACTTTTTAACAGTTATGGTTTACCCTCTAAACTTTTGGATAAAAACCAAGATATTGTTTCTTTTATTAAAAATGCAATTTATAAAAACCATCTTGTTATGGCTTGGATAAAAATAGGTTTTGGCAGTGATATAGATATGGCTCTCTCTTACGGAGTTTCCGTTCCAATTATAAAAGGGGAGCATACAGTTGTAATTACAGGTTATAACCAAAACGGAGTGTTTATTATGGATCCGGGAAGCGGAAGGGAAAATTATATTGATTTTAGCGATTTACTGGAAGCAACAGAAAATTTCCCTTTTCCATTTTTGGAAGTGCCTTCTTCAAGTTCTTTTTCTTTAGATCCAAACGGGAAGCAGAAAGACGAATTTACAGGGCTTTCCAGAAGCATTGTTAAAATAAGAGTGGAAAATGCAAGCAAGATTGTAGGGAAGGGAAGTGAGATGGCGGATATCTTAAAAGATTTTGGTTACACTTTAGCAGGAGTTGAAAATTCAAAATGTACAGACTGCGAAAATATCCAAGTTAAAATCAAAGGTAGTTTAAAAGATTATGCAGGACTTTTAAAAAGGGATTTAAATTTTGCATCTTTTAATATAGAAAATATTTCTTTTGACCTTTCCTCAAGCGACAGTGCGGATATGGTAGTAACGGTTGGAAAATAAATGTTTTGAATGGACACACCCGGTGTGGATTTGAATAGGCACACCGGGTGTGGCAAGCTAAAATCGTAAAATCTCGAACTTAAATCCCAAACTTAAAAATTTTTTTAGACCTTGCTTTTTTTTATTTAAATTGATACTATTTAGGGCAATGCGAACCTACGAATTAGTATTAATATTAAAAAGTTCTTTACCTGAAGAGAAAAGAAAAAAACTGCTTGAATCTCTTAAAAAAATGCTTGGCAGTTTAAAAGTTGCCAACGAAGAAGTATTGGGTGAAAAAGCCCTTACTTATCCTATTAAAAAAGAAAAAAGCGGTTATTATTATATTTTATCCTTGGAGGGGGAAACAATTCCTTTGGATTTTGAAAAAAAACTAACTGTGCAGGAAGATATACTAAGGCACCTAGTGATTAGAAAAAAGTAAAAATTTAAAAGTCAAAAGTCAAAAGTGAAATTCAAAAGTGAAAAAGTTTTAAATTTTGGCTTATAATTTTGAATTTTGCATTTTGAATTTTGAATTGAGTTATGGCACGAAGTTTAAACAGGGTCCAATTAATCGGAAATTTAACCAGAGATCCGGAGTTAAGATATACTCCTACAGGAGCAGCAGTTTGTTCTTTTAGCATAGCAACAAACAGGACATGGACAACAGATGCGGGAGAAAAACGTGAAGAAGCTGATTTCCACAGAATTGTTTCCTGGAATAAATTAGCCGAGCTATGCAGTCAATTTTTGGTTAAAGGAAGAAAAGTTTATGTCGAAGGAAGGCTTTCTACCAGAAATTGGACAGCCCAAGACGGAACACAAAGAAATGTTACAGAGGTGGTTATAGACGACATGATTCTTCTGGATTCAAGAAGGCAGGGAGAAGAATCAGCCGCAAAACCAAGTGAAGCTGTACAGCCTAAAGAAGAAAAGATGGAAACGGCAGATAAAAAAAAGCCGGAAAGCAAAAAAACTAAAAAAGTAATTGAAGAAGAATCTGCAGGTTCGGAAGAAGAAGTTTCTCCGGATGACATACCATTCTAAATAAATTATGAAAAATGTAAAAAAAAGAGTAATGAAAAAAATAATAGTGCCCAAAGATTGTTATTTCTGTAAAGAAAAAAAAGAACCAAAGTTTTATGATGTTGAAGTTTTGCAAAGGTATGTTACCGAAAGAGGTAAAATTGTCGGAAAAGACAGAAGCGGAATTTGTACAAAACATCAGGGAAGATTAACTTTGGCAATCAAATACGCAAGGCACTTAGCCCTTTTACCATTTATTGGGAATCGATAATTAAATAATTTTCTCTAGCGAAGCTAGATCACGCTCCGCATGACATTTTCCATTTTGTTTTTTTAACCCCTTGATTAATTATTTGATTGAAAATAAAATGGATAGTATTGATGAAAAATAAATCTCTCCAAATTATACTAATTGCGCTTATTTCAGGTTTAATTGGATATTACGTTGGTGTTTCTAAAGTTTCATACGAATGGAAAAATTTCAAACCAAAAGTTACTGTTTTAAATCGCGAACCTCCGGCTTCTCTTTCCACCGTTGATTTTTCTCTTTTTTGGACGGTTTGGCAAAAGCTTGAGGATTCTTATTATGACAAAACAGCCCTTGACGGGCAAAAATTTGTCAATGGCGCAATTTCCGGAATGGTTTCAAGCATTGGAGACCCTTATACTGTTTTTCTTCCTCCAGTCCAAAATACCGATTTTAAACAAACTATGGCGGGACAATTCCAAGGCATAGGTGCCGAACTTGGAATGAAAGACAAGCAAATAGTTGTAGTTGCTCCAATAGACGGTTCTCCGGCGGAAAAAGCGGGGATTAAAGGAGGAGATATAGTTTTCAAAGTTGACGGCAAGTCAATTGAGGGGTGGAATATCAACCAGGCTGTTGACAAAATAAAAGGACCAAAAGGAACAACAGTTGTTTTGTCAGTATTGCATAAAGATGATAATAAATTAACAGATATTAAAATAGTAAGAGACGTTATTACTGTAAAAAGCGTTGTTATGTGGGTTAAAAAAGTTAAAGACATAGACAAAATCAATCTTAAAAAATATGGGGATGAGGAGGTTGCTTACTTTAGATTGTCCCAATTTGGAGACAATACCAACCAAGAATGGCTTGGGCTTGCCAATAAACTGGCATTAAAATTAAATGAAGACAAAAAAGTAAGAGGAATGATACTTGACCTTAGGAACAACCCCGGGGGATACTTAACCGATGCAACTTTTATTGCGTCAGAGTTTATAAAAGAAGGCACTACGGTTGTAATCCAGGATAAAGGAAACGGAGAAAGAACTGAATTTGCAGCTTCAAGAAAAGGATTATTGCTTGATATACCCTTGGTAATTTTAATTAATAAAGGCTCGGCATCAGCAAGCGAAATTGTTGCCGGAGCCATGAGGGATTATAAAAGAGCAAAATTAATTGGAGATACATCTTTTGGAAAAGGAACAATTCAAACAGCTGAGGATTTGGGAAATAAAGGAGCGGGTCTTCATGTAACAATTGCCAAATGGATTACACCAAAGGAGATTTGGGTGCATGGCAAAGGTTTAACTCCGGATATTACAGTTGTTTTGGATCCAAAAGACCCAACGCGGGATACTCAGCTTGAAAAAGCAGTGGAAGAACTGGTAAAATAAATATGAATCTGCACGAATTTTTAATCCGAATTTATCCGAATCGGGTTAATGCGGTGAATTCGGATATCATTTGGAGTAAATATTTGTATTCATTAGGATATGCGTA
>JAMCYY010000044.1 GCA_023473205.1 Patescibacteria group bacterium | reverse complement strand
TCTTTTTTTAGGCATTGTCACTGATACCGGCTGTTTGCAGTTTTCTAACACTTCGGCTACCACTTTAAGAGTGGTTGCAGACTTAATTGACAAAGGGGCTTGTCTAAATGAAGTTGTTTTAAAACATTACCGTTCATATCAATTTAAGACAATCAAGTATTGGGGAAAAATAATGGAAAATATGCAGCTTGATGAAAGCGGCAAGTTTGTCTGGTCAAAATTGAGCCGGGAAGAACTTTCCGAATTGGGAGTTGAGCCAACTGACATGGAAGGGGCAGGACTTTTTGCCCCTATAATTTTTGGTACAGAATTTGGTATAATAATACATGACGAAGGAAACCAAATTCGGGTTTCTTTGCGCTCACGTAATCTCTTTGATGTTTCTAAAATTGCTTTAGCCTTTGGTGGAGGTGGCCATAAACAAGCCGCAGGATTTAGCTTAAAACTTCCTCTTGACCAGGCAGAAAAGATAGTTTTAGAAAAGGCAAGAGAGATGTTAAATCAAAATTAAAACTGCAAAGTGCAAAAAAATTTAATTAGCTGTTAATCGTTAACAGTTAACCGTCAATTTAGTCTGCTGTTAACGGTCAACTATTTACTGTTAACTAATAATAATTTTGATATTTGATTTTTGCATTTTGACTTAAAATTTTTTAAGGATTGGGGGTGTTTCTAATTAATTTATGGCAACCATTGTTAAAAAACAACCAGGTCAATCTGAAGATCAGCTTATTGCTCAATTTCGTAAAAAAGTTTTGGCGGATGATATCTTGGGTGAGCTTAAAAAAAGGGAATTTTATGTTAAGCCGTCTCGTGCCCGTTACGAGAAATTAAAAAAGATTAAAAAAGGAAAAAGATAATAGAGAATTGCTATATTGTTATATTGCTTTTTCTTTAACAAGATATTCCTGCGACTGCGCTCAGGGTAAACAAGATAGCAAGCTAACCAAAATGCTAAAACAACAAATAGAGGAAGAAATTAAGGCAGCCTTGAAAAGTGGAGATCAAGTCCGTCTCTCTACTTTAAGGCTGGTTTTATCGGCAATTAAAAATCTAGAAATTGATAAACACTCTGAAGCGACTGATGAAGACGTTATTGTCGTGGTGCAAAAGCAGATTAAGCAAAGAAAGGAAGCAATTGAACTTTATCGTAAAGGTGGGCGCGAAGATTTAGCCGCCAAAGAAGAAGCTGAACTTTCAATTTTGAACAAATTTATTCCTCAACAGCTTTCCGAGCCGGAAATTAAAAAAGTAGTTGAGGAAGTGAGAGCTGGCATGCCGGAAACCGAAAAAAATAATTTTGGCAAGGTCATGGCCCTGGTAATGGCACGGGTTAAAGGCAAGGCAGAAGGGAATTTGGTAGGGAAGGTAGTGAAAGAAAGCCTAGTATAAATTTTCAATTTGACAATTTACAATGTCACAATGAAAATCATCATTCGACTTTGCCAAGCTCAGCTTGGCTTTGCTCATGATAATGCTGAGTAAAATCGAAGCATTAAGTAATTGAAAATTCATTGAGAATTGAAAATTCATTGAGAATTGAAAATTAATTTTGATCTACTTGTTTATTATTAGTTTCTAGTTGACACCTGGAATGAACTGCGTTTTAATTTCTTCAGAATCAAGATATCCAATTAATCGTCGGAGAATTAAAGAAACCATTAATAATTATCTTAAGGCAGTCGGTTTAGATGAAGTTGAAGTCTCGGTGGCGGTAGTCGGGACAAGAAAAATAATCCAGCTTAACCGCGAGTGGCGTAAACTTGATGAGCCGACAACAGTTTTAACCTTTGGTCTAGAAGAGCCAAGAGATGAAAAAGGAGTTTTACGTTTAGGCGATATTGTTATCTCTTATCCTGAAGCGCGAATTTTAGGCCAAGAAGACAATTTAAGGATGGATGAGGTAATTGATAAGCTTTTAGTGCATGGCTTAAATAATTTACTTGGTAAGACAAAAAATGAAGAACAGTTTTTATCTCAAATATCGGCCCCAAAAAATCCAGGATCTTGATTGTACTGAAGCGCGGGAAGAATTAATTAAAGTTTTTAAGTCAGACAAAGTCCCTCATGCTTTTTTGTTTTCTGGAACCAAAGGAATAGGAAAAACTTCGGCGGCAAGAATTGTGGCCAAGGCAGTGAATTGTACTAAGACTACAAGAGAACAGACTACAGACTACAGACTACAGTCTACTGTAGACGGAAAAATTGACAGTAGACAGAAGACAGCAGTTAGTAGTTCATCCTTTGAACCATGTAACGAGTGCTCAAGTTGTGTTTCTATTACTAATGGCACTAATATTGATGTTTTGGAAATTGACGCGGCTTCAAACCGTGGAATTGATGATATTAAGGAACTTCGGGAAAAAATTCGCTTAGCACCTGCTTCGGCAAAATATAAAGTTTATATTATCGATGAGGTTCACATGTTAACCACTGAAGCCTTTAACGCACTGTTAAAGACTTTGGAAGAGCCGCCTTCCCATGCGCTTTTTGTTTTATGTACCACTGATCCGGAAAAACTTCCCAAAACCATTGTTTCCCGTTGTCAGAGGATTGCTTTCAAAAAGGCAACTTTAACAGAGTTAGTCAATAAATTAGAAAAAATTTGTCAGGCAGAGAATTTGGAATTCGAAAAAGAAGCCTTAAAAGAAATTGCCCGGGCGTCTGAAGGCAGCTTCCGGGATGGGGTGAAAATTTTGGAGCAAGTTTCTTGGAGTGAAAAAATAACCTTGGAGGAAGTGAAAAAAAGCTTGGGGATTTTAGGTGAATTTAATGTTGATGATTTTTTAGAACTTTTACAAAAAAAAGAAATTAAAGGAGCCTTGCTTTGGCTTAATGATAAAGCAGAGCGGGGAATAAACCTTAAAATATTGACAGAAAAAGTCTTAGAAAGATTAAGAATGATGCTGCTTGCTTTTTTCGGAGCAGGAGAGGGCCAGCCAATTTTTACTCTTGAAGAGGTAAAAATTTTAATCCAACTTTTTTCCAGGGCATATTGGGAACTTAAAAATGCGATTATTCCACAATTATCTTTAGAGATGGCAGTGGCGGAGTGGGATATGGTTGGGGGTGAGGAAAAAACAGAAGTGGGAGGTGGGAAGCTGGAAAAAGAAGTGAGAAATGAGAAAACAAAGAAAATAGATCAAGAAATTCCCCCTCAAAGTCCAGCCTCTCATTTCTCACTGCAAACCTCTTATTCAATCGAGGATGTTTTGCAAAAGTGGCCTTTAATTTTGGAAAAGGTTAAGCCTTTGAATCATTCAGTTTTGGCTTTTTTGAAAGCTTGTCGGCCATTGGCTTGTGAAGATGGTTTTTTAATTTTGGAAGTTTTTTATAAATTTCATAAAGACCAGCTGGAAACTGATAAATGCCGAAAGATTTTTGAAAAATCAGCCAGTGAAGTTTTAGCCTCTCCAGTGAAACTAAAATGCAGCTTAAGTGAAAACCCCAGGCCAGTAAAACCATTGCCTAAAATTGAAGATTTTCCTCCACCAGTGGATAAACCAATAAAAAAGGTTGCGGAAAAAGGAGAGGATGATATAATCAAAATGGCAGAAGAGATATTTAATAAGAATATTCAATAATTGATTGAGATATATGTCAAGCAAAGCTTGACGATATAAATAGAGATATGTCCCGTCTTACGCCGGGACGATATAAAGATATAAATAGATATATCACTCGTGCTGCGCTAGCGAGTATATATCAAATAAATATATCGCGAGCAAAGCGAGCATGTATCTTTTATATCGCCCACGAAGTGGGCATATATCTGTAAATAGAGGAGAATTCTATGATGAATCCATTAAAACGTCCCCCTCTTTCAAAAGCTAAAACGTCCAAAGGCTGCTCCACTACACAGACAAGACCATGGTCGCGGTTAGGTGAACTGCAAATAGAACAAGGGTTACTCTCTGCCACGTTATGGCAGATAGAACACTCAACCGTATTTTTTTTCAAATTTTGTAAAGCTGAAGCAAAACTATCCAGCATTGGTTGTGGCACATGAAGCAAATAAAAAGTTAAGCGCTGGGCAGTTTTCGGACCAATCCCAGGCA
>JAMCYY010000026.1 GCA_023473205.1 Patescibacteria group bacterium | reverse complement strand
GGAAACGCTCAAAATTATGGCTAACCCAAAACCTAATAAAAAAATTACCGGTAAAAATAAATAAAAATCAAATTTACGGTGAAACATTAGAGAGGCCGCGATCTTTTTTAATTTCCACTTTCTCCGCTTGATAAATCTTGCTTGCTAATGTCTTTCTCTTAATCTCTGCTTCAAATTTTTCTGGCCAAGATGGCAAACCGACTTCTACCAAGTCTTTAAGTCCACAACCAGCTTCTTTTCTCGCTTCTTGAATTTGCCGGATAAGATCACGGACTTCTCCTTCCTCTTTTAATTCTGGAGTAATGGTTGTGTCCAATTCAACTTGCAAACCTTCTGGCCCTTCTTTTAACTCAACTTCTTTAACATTTAATTCATCTTTAATTAAATTAAGTAAAGGTTCCTCTAATTTAATAAATGAAGTCTTCACCGTTATTTTTGCCAGTGGCTGTCTTACTCTGACACCGCTTTTTTTCCTTTCGCCATGCCCAGCTTCCACAATTTCCCTAACCTGGGTCATCTTTTTTTCTAAAGCCAAATTTATCGCGTCTTCATCAACAACTGGCCAATTGGTTAAATGGACTGATTCTTCTTCAGACAAATTTTTATAGATTTCTTCCGACAAAAAAGGGATAAAAGGCGCTAAAATTTTACTCAGAGTCAAAAGTACTTGATACATCGTCGAATAAAAATTCATTTTATCTGTTATATCCGTGCTTGTCACTCCCACCCTGTCTCTAGATCTTCTGACATACCACGTAGAAAGTTCATTAACAAAGCCTTCAACTGCCCAAGAAGCAGTGTAAGCATCATACTTCTCTAATGACTCGCTCACTGCTTTAACAAGGTTATTTAATCTTGAAAGAATCCATTGGTCTAAAATGTCTACCGTCTTTTGTCTACCATCTAGTGTAGACTGTAATCTGTAGTCTGTAGTCTGTCCTTCGTATCCATCGAGAATTGCATATGATACAAAATAGTTATAAACATTCCAAAGCAGTAAATGGAATCTTCTTCTGGTTTCATCAGCAAGAATATAACCAAAGCGCAAATCCAAAACCGGATTTTGAGTCACATACATCCAACGCATGACGTCAACGCCAATTTTCTCCGCGGCGTCATCAAACCAAATCGCATTCCCTTTTGATTTATGCATTGGTTCACCTTTTTCATCAACCACAGTGGCATAACCAAGTAAAGCTTTAAAAGGAGCTTTATCTTCCAAAACCGTTGACATCGCTAAAATGGCATAAAACCAGTTCTTAAATTGTCCAGGGAAAGATTCTGTGACGAAATCTGCAGGAAACCATTCTGCCCAATATTTTTTATCAGTCAAATAGCTGACTTTGCCACTTTCTGGATCAATTAACGTTGAAAAAGGAACAATGCCTGCATCCAGCCAAGGATTACCAACATCAGGAATCCTTTCCGCCATTCCTCCGCACTTACCGCACTTTATTTTTACTCCGTCCACCCAAGGCCGATGAGGACTATTCCCCTCAAATCCCTCATATCCTTCAACCGCTTTCTCTTTTAGTTCTTCCTTAGAACCAATTACTTCAAAATTACCGCATTCTTTACATTCCCAAATTGGTAAGGCCAGTCCCCAATATCTTTTTTTGGAAATAAGCCAGTCAGACATATGGTTCAACCAATCAATTTCGCGGTCCAGTCCCCACTCCGGAATCCATTTAGCTTCACGGGCGGCTTTCTTCAATGGTTCACGCAAAGGATCCATTTTTATATACCATTCATCAACTACACGCCAGACCAACTCTGTTTGGCAACGCCAACAAACCGGATAACGATGAAGATATGGTCTTATTTCAAAAATATAATCTTTAAGTAAGGGATTCTCTAAAATAAGTTTAGGATTAATTTTTGCATTTTGACCACATAGTTCATCAAAACCAGATAGATAATTAGCTGCCTCATCAATTGCGGAAATTATTGGTAAACCAGTTTCTTTCCCTAAAGCAAAATCTTCCTGGCCGCAGCCAGTAGCAATGTGGACAATGCCCGTCCCTTCTGTCGCTGTTACCAAATCTTTTGAAGCAACGACTGTATGAAAAGTATCCGGATTTTCTTTCCTGGCCGCTTGCACTGCCGGAAATTTATCAAAAGGACCAAGATATTTCAGGCCAACCAGCTCCTGACCTTTAACTTTTTTAATTACTTTAACGTCTTCACCAAAGAGTGATTTGGAGAGTTCACCAACAACCCAAAAATTAATCCCGGTTTTTCCTGTTACCAAAAAATATTCAAATTCCGGATTAACGGCTAAAGCCACATTTGCCGGCAAAGTCCAAGGAGTAGTTGTCCAAACTAAAAATCTTTCATTTTCTTGGCCAACAACCGGTAGCTCAAAATAAATTGATTCATGGGTTAATTCTTTATACTCTTCCTGCAAAATCTCATGTTGGGAAATTGCCGTACCACAGCGTGGACACCAGGGAACAGAATCACGACCCTTATAAAGCCAACCTTTTTCAAAACAGTTTTTCAAAAAATGCCAAATAGTATAGTTATTGTCATCGCTCATCGTATAATAAGAATTATCCCAATCCATAAAGTAGCCTAATCTTTTTGATTGCTCTGTCTGTACACTTGCCCAATAAAGAGTCGCTTCTTTACATTTATTAACAAACTTTTCGACTCCATATTTCTCAATGTCTTTTTTCGTCTTAAAACCTAATTCTTTCTCTACCCCAACTTCCACCCAAAGGCCCTGATTATCAAAGCCATTTCTGAAAGTTTGCCTGAAACCCTGCATGTTCTTAAATCTTTGCCAGAGATCTTTATAAGTCCTTCCCCAAGCATGATGAACACCCATTTGATTATTGGCGGTAATTGGCCCATCTAAAAAGAAGAAACTTTTGCCTTGTTTTTCATTTTTACGAAGGTATTTAGCCACAACATCATTAGCCTTCCATTCCAAAAGCCATTTTTTCTCAATTTCTACAAAATTCACTTTTTGATCAACTGGTTTAAAAGACATATAGATTTTATAATTATTATAACTGTTCTTAAACAAAAAAACCGCCCTTTTAAAGGGCGGAAATCCGCGGTACCACCTTTATTTCGAATAAAAGCAAAAATTAAGAATTTTCACTCTCTTACTCTTGCTCTTACTCTTACTCGTTTTCGCTATTACGGGCTTATCCGTTCCGGTCTACTTCCCTTCGACAAGTTCAGGGCTTCTTCGGAAAGCGTGGAATGTTATTAGACATTCCTTAGTGTTGATACACTTCTAACGCTTTTAGTTAATTGTACAAACTATCCATTCAGCATACTAACTATTATTATACTAAAAATTTCAAAATTCACAAGAAAAAAGGTTGGTAACTTTATCTCGCTATCTTGTTATTTACCCGTGGTACCCGTGATACTCTTGATTCATCGTTATTGTTGTCTTCCTAACCTTAAGAAAGCCGGTACTTCATACTCATCACCCATTTCCTTGTTAATATCCTCATCATGTGACTCACCATTGCCTTCTTCTGTTTTATTTTGATTAAAACGTGAGATTTGTTGTGGCGGAAAACTGCGGGCATTTTTTTGCACCATTCTCTGCAAATTAAGCTTGCTATTATCAAAGCCCGTGGCAATCACCGAAACTTTAATCTGATCAACCATTTTTTCATTAATTGTCGCTCCGAAAATAATATTCGCATCGGCATCAGCGTGCTCGGTAATAATTTTCGAAGCTTCTTCAACTTCGGCCATGGTTAAATCAGCGCCTCCGCAAATTGTAAACAAAATCCCTTTAGCCCCATCAATAGAAACTTCTAAAAGCGGTGAAGCAATGGCACTCCTGGCCGCTGCTTGGGCTCGGTTTTCACCCACGCCAGTACCAATACCCATAAAAGCACTTCCGGCCTCAGTCATGATTGATTTAATATCGGCAAAATCACGATTAATTAACCCGGGAAGGGTAATAATGTCAGAAATTCCTTGAACGCCTTGTGCCAAAACAGAATCAACGGTCTTAAAAGCATCAACTAAAGTAATTTTGCGGTCAATTGAATCAAGAAGTTTTTGATTAGGGATGACAATTAAAGCATCAACTTTTTCCCTTAAATTTGTAATTGCATCTTCAGCAACCACCATCCGTCGTGCACCTTCAAAAGAAAAAGGTTTCGTCACCACGCCAACAGTTAATGACCCTAATTCTTTAGCAATTTCGGCAATCACCGGACAAGCACCTGAACCGGAGCCGCCACCCATACCGGAAGTAATAAAAACCATATCAGTATCTACCAGAAGTTCTTTAATTTTTTCTCTTGATTCTTCTGCTGATTGACGGCCGATTTCAGGATTTCCCCCAGCTCCCAAACCCCGTGTTAGATTTTCTCCAATTTGCAATTTTATTGGCGCCTGATTCGCCAAAAGTGCTTGGGCATCAGTGTTCACCGCCACAAAATCTACCCCGACAATCATGTTTCCCAAAACCATGGTATTTAAAGCATTACCACCGCCACCACCAACTCCTAAAACTTTTATTTTGGCAAATCTACCGACATCAGGTTTTACTAAAGCCATGAAGCAATTATAGCACAGGACTCAAGGCAGAAAAGATTTAATAAAATCCCCAATTTTACCTGCAATTCCCTTAAATTGAATCTTTTTTGATATTTCTCCAAATTTTAACCGTGAGTTATTGTTTGAAGAACTTTCACTCCGGTGAGAACCATAATGCAAAAGGCCAATGACTGTCGCATAAGCCGGATCTAAAATATCATCAACCAATCCGGTGACTTTATCAGGAACACCAATTCTTACTGGTAAAGAAAGACTTCGACGACAAGATTCTGCGCTGCCAATAGTTAAAGCTCCTCCTCCTGTCAAAACAATACCTGAAGGAGTTAATCCGGCAAATCCGCTTCTTTCTATTTCTGCTGCCACCATGCCAAAAATTTCGTTAAGCCGTGGTCTAATAATTCCTTCAATAATCGTCTTGCGGGAAACTTTTTTTGTTTCTTCATAAATGCCTAATTTTCCTAAGTCAATTTCATCATCTTTAGTTTCCCCGGATTTTGCAGAAGAAACCTTTCCTGTTTCATCAATCATTTCATCACCAACATTTTTTTGCCCGTATGGTTTAGACAGAGCCACTTTCAATTTCTCTGCCCCTTCTAAAGAAAGCCTTAACCCAATTGCTAAATCATTAGTAACGTTTTTCGCCCCAATTGGTAAAACTGCAGTGTAAGCTGGGGCGCCTTCCAAAAAAACAATAATACTCGTTGTTCCACCGCCAATATCCACTAAAACAACCCCTAATTCTTTTTCTGTTCCAGTTAAAACTGCTTCCGCAGAAGCTACCCCAGAAAAAACCAGACAGTCAATATCTGCTCCAACTTCAGAGACACACTTTGAAAGATTTTTAAGAGCAGTAGTCGAGGCAGTAACAATGTGGGTTTCAACTTCCAAACGCACACCACTCATTCCCACTGGATCAGCGACGCCGTCTTGTGAATCAACGGCATAAGTCCGCGGGATAACATGCAAAATTTCTCTGGAAGAAGGTAAAGAGATGGCTCGCGCTGCCTCAATGACACGGGTAACGTCAGCCGGAGAAATTTCACCTTGGGGTTCGGCTACCGCAACAATCCCATGGGAATTTTGTGAAGTAATATGGGCGCCACCGACAGAAACAAAAATTCTTGATAAAGAAAAACCAGCCATTCTTTCCGCCGCTTCAACGCTTTTAATGACTGCTTCTGCCGCCTCTTCGATATTAACGATTTGGCCTTTACGAATTCCCAAAGAAGGAACTGAAGCAGCCCCAACAATATTAATTTTTTCACCACTTTCTGATAGTTGGCCAATTAAAGTAGCAATTTTTGTGCTGCCTATATCAATAGCAGCTAAGACTTTATTTCGCGTCATCTAAAGTTCACCTGTAATTCATTGTATAGTGATTAGTGAAAAAAAGTAAAGACCTAATTAAAAATTATTCTAATTATTCTAAAGTTTTGAATAATCAGGCCAATTAGTATAATTTTTTATCTGCTTGCTTTTATACCTATATTTGTTAACATCATAAATATCTATGTCAAAAAAATATTTTACTTACAACTCATCATCACAACCCGACTCACCACCTACCTCTCACCCTCACCCAAATATTCGCTTCCCTGCTGTTGCCGGTAGTTTTTATCCAGAAGATCCCCATTTTCTAAAATCGGAAATTGACCAAGATCTTGACCAGGCTTCTTTAACGGATATCTCCGGGCAATTGAAAATTTTAATCGTTCCTCATGCAGGAATAGATTTTTCCGGAAGTGTGGCAGGAGCAGGCTTTAAACAAATTGAGGGCAAAAATTACTCTCATATTTTTCTTTTAGGTATTAGTCACCAAGTTATTTTCGATTATGCTGCCATTTATCCCGAAGGTTCTTGGGAGACTCCATTAAGCCAAGTTTCAATTGACCAAGATTTGGCCCAAAAAATTATTGATAAGGAAAAAGGCATTTTGCCTGACAAAGGGCCACACCTGCCTGAACATTCTTTAGAAATGGAACTCATTTTTTTACAAAGAGTACTTAAAGATTTTAAAATTGTTCCGGTTTTATTAGGCCAAGTTTCTGAAGATCTTTTGAAGACTCTGGCGGAAAAAATTACGCCTCTTTTAAATAAAGAAACCCTTTTAGTGATTAGTTCTGATCTTTCTCATTACCCGGTTTGGGAAGTGGCCAAACACGTGGATGAAGAAACGATTAAATCCATTTTGAGTGGCAAAGAAGAAATTTTTTTAAAAACCCAGGAAGAAATTAGCCAACAAAATTTTTCCAATTTAGAAACTACTGCTTGCGCTGCTTTAGCCATCCGTATTGGAATGAAAATTGCTGCTGGGCTGGATTTGAATTTTAAAAAAATTGCTTATGAAAATTCAGGTGATGTCACTGGTGAAAAAAGACGGGTGGTAGGTTACGGCGCTATTGGCGCTTGGCAAAACTCTTCTGATCCTAACCCTGATTTAGAACTCGAAAAGGAAGTTCTTTCTCTTGCTCGCCAAACTTTAGAAGATCACCTTTCTGGTCGTCCTGTTCTTCCAAAATCACTCATAACCTTTAAATCACCCTTTCTTTTGGAACCTTTAGGTGCTTTTGTCACTTTAAAAAAAGATGGTCAACTCCGCGGCTGTATTGGTGAGTTTGAACCAAAAGAACCCCTATTTGAAATGATTCAGAAAATGGCCATTGCCGCGGCTACCCAAGACCCTCGTTTTCCCAAAGTACTTCTGGAAGAACTAAAAGAGATTAAAATTGAAGTTTCAGTAATGTCTCCCAGAAAAAAAATTAACAATTGGCAAGAAGTAAAATTAGGTGAAGATGGGGTAGTTATCCAATACAAAAATCATGCCGGGACTTTTTTACCTCAAGTGGCAGAAGAAACTAGCTGGAGTTTAGAAGAATTTTTGAGTCAACTTTGCTGCCAAAAAGCTGGTCTTCCACCTCACGCATATAAAAACTCAGAAGTTGATCTTTACACCTTCCAAGTCCAAATCTTCTCTGAATAATCCCCTCCACCCTTCTTTCCCTCATGCCGCCGCTCCCACAAAAGCCAAAGGCAAAAGTTCTCTGACAGAAGTTCTAACAACTTTCTTTTTATCTCCGCTACTTATTAGAAGATTAATATCTTTTCCCATCATTTCGGAAAAATCAATTAAAAACTGGCGGCAAATTCCGCAGGGAGGAAAAATTTTTCCTCCATCATCTTTCTCTTTTCCCATCACGGCCAAAATTTTTATATCACGGTGGCCTAAAGAATTGGCAGTCACAACCGCCGCTCTTTCCGCGCAAAGATGCGCTCCGGTTGAAGAAAGGTAAAAATTAGCTCCCTGGACGATTCCCCCGCTTTCAAGTAAAACCGCTGCCCCAAAAATATGGTTATCCACAAGGTTATAGGCATTTTCCATGGCTTCCTCAGCCGCCAAAATTAAACCTTTTTCTTCTTCTTTTAATGCCTCAAAATTTGTATATTCCATCTTTATCTTCTCCCTCAAAATCCTCACCCTAACTTTTCACTCCTTCTTCTAAAAGCTCTAATCCCTTAATTTGGGGCATTGCCTGGCCAATAAGGCCTTGGACCCCTGAATAAACATTAACAGTACTGCTAATTAATTTTTTAATTTCAAATTCCCTGGTCTTCCAAATTTTTTCAAAAGCAACTCGTTCTTTAGTAATCTCTTCCTGCATATTTAAATAAACTTCTACTAAAGCTTCGAGCTGCTGTCTAAACTCATGTCCGGTAATATATTCATAAAGTTGGTCCGCCTTATTGCCTTTTTCCGCGGAAACAAATTTTTGGTAAGCCACCTCAAGTAAATTCTTGCGCAATAAAAAGGCAAGCGGCAAGACCAAAGCAAAGCTCACCACCCAAACTCCTTCTTTAACTCCCATGCCATTTTGTGATTCTTTAGGTAAAGTTTCACTGACAATCACCGGAATATTTGCCCCTTCAGCTCTCAAATCATCTTTTAATTTCGAAAGCCACTCATCAGTCCAGGCTTTTGTTCTTTTTGATTCCCAAAGGACAACCCCACAAACAACCCCGCTTTGGCTTTTAATTGTTTGCCTGATATCAGCGCCTCTAACCCCTTTACCAACCGGTTCTATCAAATCTTGAGGAAAAGCATTTCTCAAAGTTGCTTCTAAATCCAACTCCAAAACCTCGCCTTGGGTTTGTTGGGATCCTTGAGCGGCTTTTCTTTGCGCTTCTTCCAAAGCCCTTTGCATTGATTTGATTTTTTCCTCAAATTCCGCTTCTTTAAGCCGGTGCTTTTCTGATTCTTGTTTTAAAACCAACTCTTCCACTTTTTTTCTTTCTTCATCAATTTTTCGCTGAACCATCAAGTCTAGCTCCTTCTTTTCTTCCTCAATTTTTCTCTTTTCCTCCCGAAGTTTCATTTCTTGTTCTCTAAATTCACTGACTTTCTTTTCTTTTTCTTCTAATGCTTTTCTCAAATCAGTCATCTCTAACCCTATCTTTTCCTCCTGTTCCCTCTTGACCTTCTTTTCCGTCTCCTCTCTAATTCTCGTTAGTTCTATCTGATGCTTTGCCTTTTCCGCAGTTAAAACCTGTTCTTCAATCTGGCTCTTTAAAGCCTGGGAAATTTCAATTAAACTACCGCACTGCGGACATTTAATACTATCCATATCTTTAATTTATCACTCTTTTTTCTTCTTTACCACTCCCTATTTTGTTTTAATTCTTAAAAATTTGATTTCATTATTCTTATAACCTATTATCTTAAGCATATGGTTTTTGGCTTTGAACGATTATCACAAGGAATCTCTAGGGAACAAGAAAAAGAGAAATTTGCTCGCGGGTATCGCCTTAGTAGTTATCAAGCAGAGGCTGAGGCAGTCTTGGAAATTTTAAGAAATTATGGTTCTTCACCTGAAAACCCAGGCTTAATTAAACTTCAGACCACGCCACCCGGGCCAGATGGACTACAAGTTTATGCGACTCGCCCAATGGATAAAAATAGTCTACCCAATCTCCATCAAATTTTTGTCTGTATTGTTCAAGGGCTTTCTCCTTATGTAGATGTAATTTTTTTGAAAGGAGAAGAAGTTACAACTCCGAACGAAACAGGAACCTTAAAAGTAGAGACTAAAAGAGGCGAAACTTCTTACCCTTTTAGAGACGCAAAGGTTATTGATGCTTATCGTTTAGCCACTGAGAAAGGAAATAAAGGTGTTTTTCTTACTCATGACGCAGCTTGGGCAAGAGTGGAAGAATTAAAAGCTATTTACGATTTCGGTGCAGAGGCTTCAGAAATTACTTTCTCTTCTTCATCCTTAACTCTTTCCAAAAAATGGCGAAAAGAAAAAAATTTTTTTGATAAATTAGAAGCCGCCATACGACGGCCGGTTAGCCAAAGTATTGAACATGCAGAAAGCAGGTCGGTTATCGAATCCATTATTCAAGCCTGTGGCGATCAGAGAGCTCTTTGCGAAATGGGTAATGGCCGAAATTCAGGTAGTGTGGAAATTTGGGCAGGCGTAAATCAAGGACGTCAAACCGTACGAATTGATGCGCTTCATATTATTGGTCCTAACCATGTTGACTACGTTAGCCTTAAAGGAAAAGCACGTTTAGGCGCGGCAGTGGGATGGGAACAAATTGGAAATTCAAATTTTTATTATGATCCGCAAACATTAAACTGGGCCGCGTCCTGGATCATGAGCCACAATAAAGGCCGTGGCCCAAGTCCTTCTAACCAATGGCTAAGTGTCGGCCAAGCTCGCCTTCAATTTGAAGCCACCCGTTTAGCCTTTGATCTCAATATCTCTGTTTCCTATTTAATTGTTCCTAACCTGCCACCTTTACCTAATCACCGGTAAAGTATCCCGATGAATAAATAAAGAAAAATAAGGATCACAAATACTAAGGAATTCTTTTTCCTCCCCCACGATTTCTTCCGCACCATACAAGTAATAGGGAATTTTTAAGACATCATTAAAAAATCGTAATGCTCCCCTAAAATAACCACTTTTTTTTAACAAAATTTCAAATAATTGTTCTTCCCTTAAATCCATCATTTCTTCAGTTTTCCAAACATCTGCTAAAACTAAAAGGTCTCTCACACTCCAACCAGTCCTTGGAAAACTGAAAATAATCAAGGATGGTTCTGTTTTGACCATTGTTTCAACAATTTTTTTCCAGGCGTTATATCTTTTCCAGTCAGCAAATGGTCCTGGGTTAGGAAAAACCACTAAATCAAACTGCCAATCCCTTTGAAAAATATCCACAATATCGCCTTGAGCTAAAGTAACCGTTGAAGCACGAAAAGATAATTGCTCTTTGTACCGATCAACCTCACCCACTCCTCTCGGATCAACCCCAAAAATATCAACCGCAGTTTCTCTGGAATTAAAAAATGCTAACAAACCCGCAATTCCTTGTCCATCTTCACAGCCAGCAACGCCAATTTTTAACCGGCCTTCTTCTGTTCGACAGGGCATTTTCCTTATATCTGCCAAAGAAAAAAGTTCACTCAAGCATCCAAACCATCTCATTTGGGTTACTTGGGCAATTTCCGCCTTATTATGAGCCGCTACTTCTGCTGCCTTAAGTTCCACTCCATCCTTGGTAGTAACTAGCATTTTGTCAATTTCCTCATATCTTTTCATCTGCCAATATTCTGGAAAAAGAGCCTCTGTCTCTTGTTTTTTGGCTAAAATTTCTCTGACAGCTTGGCTCGATGATGAAGAAAGCAAAATATAGTTTGGAGAAAAAGACATTGCCAGTTCTCTTTTTTCACAAATCTCAGTCATAGACAGAAAAATAAGATTTAACTAAAAAAAAGTCAAGCAATTATAGTTTAGGTTTGGACCGAGTAAGGTGGTGTAAATTCAGCCCTTTAAATCCTTAACAATCTATCCCTTAAGTTTCTCGATTTCTTCGACGATTTTTTCTATAGCGGCTAAGGGGGAAGTAATAGGCTTTGAAAGTTTATATTTCTCCAGATTTTTCTCAAATTCTAAAACTGTTTCCAGCAATTTACCTTTTTCTAAATCCTCCTGAGGTAAAATTTCTGCCAAGCCTAAATCACGAAGCATCTTGGCATTTTCTTCCTGCTCATGATTAGAAGACCAGGGAATAGGGATTAAAATGGCTGGCTTCTCTAAACTCATCAATTCATAAACAGTATGCGCTCCTGCCCTGGAAACCACAAAATCTGCTGAATAAAAAACTTGCCCAATTTCTTTTTCGAAAAAATATTCTTTTACCAAGTAATCTTTTGTCTTTTCGCCTAATTCTTCCCTTAGAATATTAGCTTGGCCAAAGTCATTGAATAAACTATTTGAACCACATTGGTGGATTATATTAAACTTTTCTAAAAGTTGGGGTAGGATTTTAAAAATCTCCAGATTTAAAACATGGGCTCCTTGCTTACCGCCGGTAAAATAAAGTGTTCTTTTTTTGTTGTTGAACAACTTTTTTCCTCGATAAAAAATTTCTGGTCTTAAAGGTAAGCCGGTAACAACAACTTTTTCTCCAGGAAAATATTTTACTGAAGAAGGAAAGGTTAAAAAGATTTTTTTAGCGACTTTGGCTATTTGTTTATTGGCTAAACCGGAAACTACCGTCTGCTCATGAGTCACAATCGGTATCCTTAAAATATTTCCGACCAGGGCCACCGGCAAAGCCAAATAACCACCAAAAGAAAAAATTAAATCAGGCTTTATCTCTTTTAAAATTCGATAACTTTGCTCAAAACCTAAAGGAATTCGTAAAAAATTTAGCCAAAAGTGAAAATTTTTTTGCAATTTTCCCGCTTTTATCTCAAAAAAAGGTAAACCTTTTTGGGTTACTTCTAAATATTCCGCACTTGGTTTTTTATCCCCAAGCATAGAATATTTATGGCCAAGCCAATAAACCTCATGGCCTTTTTCGCGTAAAGCTTCTGCTACCAAAAGCGCACTATTATGATGACCACCAGTTATGACTATCTTCATATTTATACAAATATATGCTCGTTTACACTCGCGATATATAGTTGATATATGCTCGCTATTGCTCGCGATATTTTATTGATGTACGAAATTAATTTGTACCTTTACTTTTATAAAGAGAACTAATGTAATTGTTTATCTTAATTTCTTCTGTTTTCAATAACTCGTTCAACTTTTTCAATATCTCTTTATCACCGATAGACCTTTCAAGCATTAAATCTACCCATATTTGGGATTCTTTTAAAGATCCTCTGGCATTATAACAAAACTTAATTTTCTCTAAAAAATGAAATCTACCATATCCTTCTGAGATATTAGCACAAATTGAATCAATTGCCCTTATAAATTGTTCTCCAACAACTATCTTTTGCTCATAACTAAGATTTTTATAAACTTCCCAAGCTAATTTGCTTATCTCAAAAGCTAATTTATATATTTCTAAATCTTTAAGCTCAATATATCTTTTTACATCCATATATCGCGAGCTTTAGCTCGCATATATCTACTTGTATCGCCAAGCCCAGCTTGGCATATATCATTTATTATTTCTAGAAATATTATATACAATCCCCAACCCTGCTAAAATAATTACTAAGGATGATCCTCCGTAAGAAATCAAAGGCAAAGGTACCCCGGTTAAAGGGACCAAAGCCACCATTGCCCCTAAATTAATTACTACTTGTAAACCAAATCCGCAGATTAAACCAGTTGCCAAAAGTTTGCCAAAAGGATCACGACAGCTACTGGCCACCTTAATTCCACGATAAATTAAAAAAAGAAAAGCTAAAATTAAAAATGAAGCGCCGATAAAACCAAAATCTTCAGCAATTACGGCAAAAATTGAGTCAGTGGTTACTTCAGGCAAGAACAAAAATTTTTGTCTTGATTGGCCTAAACCCCGACCGAAAATTCCTCCTGAACCTAAAGCAATTAAAACCTGGCGAACGTGATAAGAGGCGCCCTGAGCATCAAAAGAGGAATTAAAAAAAGTTAAAACCCGCTGACGCCGGTAAGGAAAGAGCCAAATTAAAAGTGGTCCAAGAATTGCCGCGCTTCCCAAAACAATCCCAATTTCTTTAAAAGCAGCACCGGCTAAAAAATACATTCCAAAAGCGGTTAATACAATAATTCCGGCTGTCCCCATATCTGGTTCCAAAATAACCAAACCTAGAACTAAACCAACCACTGTTAAAAATGGCTTTAACTCTCTTCTTTTTTCAAACAAAGTTGCCAGATAAATAACTAAAGTTAACTTCGTTAATTCCGCTGGCTGCATTCCTAAAAATCCGAATTCAAGCCAACGTCTGCCTCCATAAACAGATTTTCCTAACCCGGGAAGTAAAACTAAAACTAAGAGAAAAAGGCTAGCTAAAAAAGCCGGAAAGGCAAATTTTTTTAACTTTGAATAATCAAATTTGGCAAAAAAACCAAAAACTAAAGCTCCTAGAACAACCCAAACTGCCTGTTTTTTAAAATAATGAAATTTGTCCTGAAAATCACGCAAAGCCGAAACTGAAGAAGCGTTAAAAATCATAAGTAAACCAAAAAAGCTCAAGACGAGAGGTAAAAGCAAAAGAAAGCGGTCACCCCTAAGGTAAATTTTTTTTGTTTTCAGCATTAGGACAAAAGAGTTTCTTTTATTTTAAGTAGAACCTGTAAATAGTTTTCTTTAAGGTTGCCTTTTTCGTCAGCCACTGAATCTTGCGTTTGCATTTTAATAAGTTCAATTTCCGGATTCACAACTCTGTCTTTCGCCGCTGCCATTAACCAAAAATTATCTTTATTAAAATTAAAATGATATTTTTCACTTGTTAAGTTCAACTTCCAGTTGTAATTACCCACGGCAACCTCATTGTTAATTTTCAGAGGAAAACTTTCAGTGTTTCTGGCCACGATCTCGCTTCCCATTAAATTCAAATCATCCGGATAAACCACAGGAGTTTTTTTGTTTAAAAAAGAAAGCAAATGATAACCTAAAAAAGGAAAAACACCTGCCTCTAACTCTAACTGAGTATAAAAAGAAGAAGAGGCGGTTAAACGCGCATTGGCTTCAGAAAGATAAATTTTTCCCGTCTCCTCTTCCGCTAAAAAATCCAGGCCAAAAAAGCCTTTATAACCTTTAGCCTTCATTATCTTACCCACTTTTTGCGTTAAAGAAAAAATTTCCTTCTTTTGCTGGGGAGATAAAACTGCAGGCCATTCCCGGCCACCTGTTCCAGCATCAGTGGCGGTCAAAATTGAGTTCGCCTTGATTTGCAATGCCGGTGGACTAACTAAAATTCCCTCTTCTAAGACAACGGCATTATTAATGATCGTTTTTCCAGAAATAAATTTCCCCACTTTTGCTTTAATCCTTGGAAACTTTGCTTTTATCTTTTCCCATTCTTCGTGGAAATTTATAAAAAAAGTGGAATTTCCTGCCCAACCTCGGCCAAACTGGACAACTAAAGGCGCTTTGTATTTTTTTATTAATGAATCAAAGTCAGAGAAAGCCAAGGAAACAATTTCGCTTTCAGGTAAGGGCAACAATTGTTTTTGGCCTTGTTCAAAAAAAGAAACTTTATCTTCAAAAAAACAGTTTAAGGCCGTGGTATTAGCCAATAAATTAAATCCTTCTCTAGCAGCCACAACTTCCAAAGGCCTTTGTGGCTTAAAAGACAAAATATTTGGCCTCTCACCCTGAGCTTTTTCTTTAATAAAAGATAAAACCAGAGGATGATTTAAGATAATTCCGGAATTGCGGCGTAAAGCATTACGGCCAATTTTTCTTTCTAAACAAAAAACTGAGACACCATCTTTAAGGAGTAAATCAACTATCGGATGGTCGTCCAGACAAACCAGGTGATAATTAGGTAAAATTTTTTCCAAACCAATTCCGCGGCTAACATCATTAGTAACAAAAAATATAGGCTCGGTTATTTTTTTTATAATATCTAATGTCATCTTTTACTCAATCACAATTGCTAATTACTGGTTTCTAATATTTCTTTCCGGTTAATAATACGACTGTTTTTCCTAAAACAAAGCCTTTCCTCCGGGCTTTTTCTACTGCTGCAAAAGCCAACGCTCCTTCTTCTGAAGTCTCAATCCCTTTTTCTTTTAATTTATTTTGCGCCGTCTCGATTTCCTTGTTTTGCACCACCCATCCGTTGCCACGCGACTTTTTTATCCATTCAATTATTGGGGTCTTAAGCACTGTAGTCTTCGCCACCAAAGCCTGGGGTAAATTTTCTTTTTCCGTTACAAAATCTTTATCAAATAAAGAGCCAAGCGGACAAAATCCAGCGCCCTGACAAAGATGCAGCTTTGGCAAAAAGCCTACTTTTTCAAAGCCTCTGGCAATTCCGGTTAAAGCCACTCCGCTGGAAACAGGAATAAAAATATCCTCCACTTTTTCCCGGCTTCTCATAAGCTCAAAAGCAATGGTTTGATAGCCTTCTGGCCCAAATTCATGAATCGATGGCCTTAAATTGTATAAACCATTTTTTTTTGCAAAAAGAGTTGCTTCACTTACAGTTTTGTTGGAAAAGACAATTTTTACTCCGGTTTCTTTAATTTTAGCCAGTTTCTCTAAATTAATCTTTGGAGAAAGGAAGACCGTAAGATCAAGACCAGCTAAACCAGCATAACTAGCAGCACTAATCGCCGCATTACCTGAAGAAGAAATCACTAATTTTTTTTCACCTATGGAGTAAGCATAACTAACCAAATAAGCCATTCCCCGGTCTTTAAGGGAACCAGTAGGATTTTTATCTTCCCGTTTTAAAACCACTTCGGCAAAATTTTCCTCCGGCGTCTGTCCTTCGCCTAAGGAAAGCTGAAATTTTTCTTCAATTTGTGCCAAAAAAGGAGAAAATTGCCAAAGGCCTCTTAGTTGTTCTTTTTTTTTAATTACCATTTTGAGCTTGATTTTTATCTCCTCCTAGCTTAATATCTAAATTATTATTTATCTCTATAATGAATTATATAACAAGGAGAAACGAAAATGACGAAAACAGTCAGCTGTCCGGTTTGTTTGGAATTAAATCAGTCAATTGACGAAAGCCAGATCAAGGGGAAAAAAATCATTATTCCCGACGATGCTATTGTCGGCGATGTTTTTGAATGTCCTGATTGTGGAGGAGAATTAGAATTAATTTGTCTTAATCCTTTACAAGTTGCTCCAATAGAAGAAGAGAAATAAGTTACCCCCAAATTTTTAAACGCCTTAAACTGTCAAATTTATACTCCTCTTCCCATTGTTGTTCTGCTAAAGTAGCGCTGGAGTTAACAACTTTAATTTTTCCCAAGTGAACTCCTTTTATTTTAGTTCGCTGCGAAGAATGCGCATATTCAATTTCCCCTACCTTCCCCATATCCCTCATTACCTTCATGACAATTAAAATATGCCTTCCTTCATCAACTTTGATCATATCTCCTGGTTTAATTTCTTTTAAGATAACCTCACGGCTAACCTCATCGCTTGTTAACATCTCTACACTGGCCCTGGTCAAAAATTTTCCCTTTGCTCCTGGAATATCATCCGTAATTCCGTTACCGTCTCTTTCTTTATCAAGGACGTCAAGTAACCAAAAAGCTAAGCCAGAGCAATCAATACCAATTTTTTTCCTTTGCATAAAAGCCAGGATTTCCTCAGCGCTCATCTTGTTTAAATCGACACCGGCTTTTTCCGCTTCGTTACTAGTGGCTTCCACAATTTGTTCCGGCCTCCCCTTACCTCCGTACGGTCCTACCAAAGCTAAAGATAACCTATCCCTCCAATAAGGGCAAATAATCTCTTTTTGGCCTAAGGGCAAATGGGTATATTGATAAAATATTTTTTGAAGTGCTTCAGAAGTTTCTTCGTCTTTTCTGTTTATTACATTTAACATTTTACATCTAACTTTTGACATTAACTAAATGTATGCCAGCCATAAACCAAATATTGCTAACATTATTCCTGCCAACCAAGCCCGCATGACAATTTTTGGCTCTTCCCAACCTTTATTTTGCAGCCAAAGATGAAAGGGGGCAACGGCAAAAGCTTTTCTTTTTAAAAATTTCTTAGAAAGGATTTGGATCATGCTGGAACTAACTTCAACAATGAAAAAGCCGCCAATAATAACTAAAGCAAGGACCTTGCCAATCAGGAGTCCTACAACCGCTAAGGTTGCCCCAAAAGATAAAGCACCTACATCGCCTAAAAAAATCCTTGCCGGATAAATATTAAAATAAAGAAAAGCAATTAATGACCCCAGCCATAAGGCAATAAAAACAGAAAGCGGGGTATCTAAAACAGAATGGGAAAGAAGCCAAAAAGCAAAAAGGCAGATTAAAAGGAGGCCGGAAGAAAGGCCATCAAGGCCATCAGTAATATTAAACGCATTGGCAAAAGAAACAATCACAAAAGCCGCTAAAGGAATAAAAACAGGGCCTAATTTCCAAACGCCCAAGGAGGGAATATTGATAATGTCAATTTTTAAATTAAAGTACATCAGTGCACTTATAGTAAAGGCCAAAATCCATTGGATTAAAAATTTTGAACGTAGTCTTAATCCAAAAAAGCCGGTTTTTTCAAAACCAAAAAATTTTTTAATATCATCATAAAGTCCAAGTAAACCAAAAGAAATAAAGGAGAAAAATAAAACATTAAGCTCATCAGACATCTTATAGGCAGAATTAATATATGTCCCCATTAAAGAAAGCAAAGGAAATAAAACCAAGTAAAGAATAAAAGTGACCCCAATAACTAAAAAGCCTCCGCCAACCGGTGTTCCTGCCTTAATATTGTGAAATTTATCAAAAATTTTTGTCCTTTGGCCTTCAGTATCTTTGGTTTCTTGAAATTTACGCTGAAATTTAAATTTATAAAGAAGATTAATGAAAGGCACCACCAGAACACTGGTGATCAAAAAAGAAAAAAGCAATAACCCCAAATAAAGTGAAATCATCTTTTTCTATTTTAGAACAGATTAGGGGAGAGAAGCAACCTCTGACAAGTTTGGCAATTTTGATAATGATGACAGACAACTTCCTTACAAGCCACTTCTTTTCCGTTAAGAATTAAAATTACCCGTTCCAAATGACGCAAAAGCGAAGCTTTTAAATAAAGAAGGTCGTCTTTTTGAAGAATTTTTTTTAAAATTTCTGCGGCTTCAAAAACATCTTTTACCCAAAAAAGCTGATTTGGCTTCATTCCTTGTTTTTTAGCCGAATTGATAATTTCTTTGGTTAAAGGGCCAACTCCTACCAAAATATCAATTTTCAATTTTGCTGCTTCCTGTCCAACTTCCCGATGTAGTTTCTCCCCCAAATCCCCCAATTCCCCCATCTCTCCCAAAACCGCAATTTTTCTTCCCGGAAACTCTGCCAAGGTTTTCAGTCCGGCAATTGTTGAAGCCGGATTAGCTCTTTTCGCATCATTAACAAGGACTGCTCCCCTTGGCCCGGGCTCAACACTTAATCTTCCTGACAAAGGTTTTAACTCTGCTAACTTCTCAATAATCTTTTCTTTCTTTACCCCCTGATCCTTCCCAATAATATACCCTACCAAACAAGAGTAAACTGCCGGATAACCCAAAAGCCCTGTCTTAATTTCCACCGTATCTCCCTCATCATGGATAAAAAATTCTGTTCCTGCTAAAGTGATTTTTATTTTATCTGCCCAGACATCTGTTTTTTTATCTAAACCATAGAAAATTTTTCTACCTGCAAATTTTTGGCCAATTTTTCTTACTTCAGGATCATCATAATTAAAAATTGCCAGTCCACCCTCTGGTAAAGCCTTAATTAATTTACTTTTTTCTTCAATGATATTTTCAAGCGAACCTAAATGCTCCGAGTCTGAATGCACTGGGGTAATTCCAGTTAAAACCGCTACCTTGGGTTTAACTAAAGAAAGATGTTGATCCATCTCCTCTTTATGATCAACCCCATATTCTAAAACCAAATACTCATTCCAAAGCTTAGTTTTAAGAATCGTGATCGGTAAGTTATAAACAGTATCTAAATTCAAATCAGTCTGATTAGTGGAGTATTTCCCCGAAAGTACAGCCGCAATTGCCCTAACCGTCGTCGTCTTTCCATAACTGCCAGTAACACCCACAACTTTAATCTGCAAATTCACCTCCAGCCAAAATTTGGCCAAAGCCCTTCTTGTTTGGTGAAAATAATTTTTAAGATTGTCCTGCTTAATCATCCTTAAATACTTAATTATTCTATTATGGTTA
>JAMCYY010000024.1 GCA_023473205.1 Patescibacteria group bacterium | reverse complement strand
GCTCTTCCGATCTTCAGCCGAAGAACGGCAAGAAGGGATTTTTTTTGGTAATGTTTTTGGCAGTGTGGTAGTTAACTCAAGTTTTATTTTGGGACTGGTGGCTTTGATTTCACCAATCCAGATACAGGAATCAAAACACTTTTTTTCTACCGGGATATTTACCTTATTGGTTTTTGCCTTTCTGCCTCTTTCTTTAAAGCTGAAAAAGAAACTAGACCGCAACGAAGGGGTAGTTTTACTTCTAATTTACTTAACCTTTATCTTGACAGGTTTAGTTTTAACAAAAATATGAGATTAGCACCGAGTACATAGTACGGAGGACAAAGTACAAAGGGGCGGTCCTATGCAACTGGTAAAGAGATTGACACCGGATGGGAAAACTTAGTATGCTGATAGTATGGCAGAAGTTAATAATGGCTTAAAGGGGGGAGGTGAAGTTTATGGCAAGTAAGAAAAGTACTTTTGGTTTAGATAAAAATATGGCTGCCGCGGCTACTTATCTTTTGGGTTGGCTTACTGGCATTATTTTCTTTATTGTTGAAAAAGATGACAAAGATATCCGTTTTCATGCCCTTCAATCAATAATGTTCTTTGGTTTGATTAATATTTTAGGCATGGTTCCGTTTATCAACGTCGTTCTTTCCCCATTTTTAATTTTAATCGGATGAGTCGGTTGGATTGTCCTTCTTGTTAAGGCTTACCAAGGAGAAAAGTTTAAGTTGCCAGTGATTGGGGAATACGCGGAAAAATATAGTAAGTAATTTAATAAGCAAATATTACAAATATTTACAAATTAATTTGAAATTTAAGATTTGTATTATTCGAGATTGATTTGTTATTTGCTTATTTGTAGTATTTGTAATATTTCTATGTTTACTAATCGTTTAGAGGCTGGAAAAAAACTAGGGAGCAAGTTGGCGGAAGAACTTTCTTCAGAAGTGATGTCCAGAGCCGTTATTTTAGGTATTCCCCGCGGCGGAGTCTTGGTGGGTAAAGGGATTATTAAGAGCCTTAGTTTACCGTTTGACTGTTTAGTTGTCAAAAAGATTCATACCCCGGGAAATGAAGATCTCACAATTGGGGCAGTGGGAGAAGGCGGAGTAGTTGTTTGGGAAGAAAAGCAGAGAATAGATATAACCAACAGGGAAGAAAAGCTAGTAGCTAAATTACAGATACCTTTGGATTACCGTCAGGAAGTGGTGAAGAAAAAGGTTGAAGAGTTTGAAAAAAAAGAAGGGGATTTTCGCCAAGGAAAGCCAACGCCTGATTTAAAAGGAAAAGTCGTGATTATTGCAGACGACGGGGTTCTTTCCGGAGCGACAATGAAAGCGGCTGTGGCTGTAGTTCGCAATTTTAATCCTCAGGAGGTGATTGCGGCGGTTCCGGTTTTGTCACAAGAAAAGCTGGAAGAGGTTAAAGAAAAGGTTGACCGCGTGATCTATTTGGAAGCTCCGGAGATGGTTTTGAGTATCCAGGAATTTTATCAGGATTTTAGCCAACCAACGGATGAGGAAATCTTGGAGCTATTAAAATAAACAAATTTCAAATAAGCAAATCAATAAGCGAATGCCACCAATCTCAAATAAACAAATAGATACCCATGAAAGAATCTATAATTTTGTTCTGAGGGTGTTGAAATTACTAGCTTCATTGCCCAAAACTTCAATAAATTTGATTATTATTGATCAATGTGGTCGGTCGGTTTCTTCCGTTGGGGCTAACGATCAAGAAGCTGATGCTTGTGAAAGTAGAAGAGATTTTATTGCCAAATATTCAATTGTTAAAAAAGAAGTCAAAGAAACAAATTATTGGATAAGATTAACTGGTGATATTAATCCGGAACTGAAAGATAGAATTATTAGTCTTCAACATGAGGGGAAAGAAATTCTCTTAATTGTTAGTTCTATTATCAAGAAATCAAAAATCAATAAAACTGAAAAAGAAGATTTGTAGTATTTGAAATTTGATGATTTGCATATTGATTTGAGATTTGCTTATTTATAGTATTTGTTTATTAGAATGATTCTTATTGTTGGCCTTGGAAATCCTGGAGAAAAATATGAAGAAACCCGGCATAATGTCGGGTTCATGGTTGTTGACAGTTTACTTAAAAAATTAACCAGCGTTAGTGAATCACGCTGGGAAGAAAATAAAAAATTTAATACCCAGATTGCCAAAATTGAACCAAAAAAATTTCCCTTGAAAAAAAAAGAAGAGGAAGAAGAAACAATTATTTTAGCTAAGCCGTTAAGTTTTATGAATGCTTCCGGGGAAGTAGTGGCAAAATTGATGAATTTTTATCATATTCCGGTTTTGGGCCTTTATTTAGTGTGCGACGATGTTGATTTGCCTTTAGGCAAAATTAAAATTGCGGTTGACCGCGGTTCAGCCGGACACAAAGGCGTGGAATCGGTTATGGAAAAAATCGGCAGCAAAAATTTTGTTAGAATTAGGATTGGGGTAGGCAAAGACCAAAGAATTAGCACGGATAAATTTATTCTTGCCCCTTTTATGTTTTGGGAAAAGAATAAGCTTTCGCAAGCAGTTAAAAAAGCCGTTGAAGCCGTGGAAACGATCTTGCAAGAAGGGGTAGAAAAAGCAGAGAATAGATATAACCAATAAAAATTTTCAATTTACAATTTACCCTTACAGGGTAAACAATTTTCAATCAAATCACAATTATTCAATGTCACAATTTTCAAACTAAAATGAAAATTCAATGAAAATTAAAAATTAATTTTTGGAAATTATGAAGATTAATAACCTGATCAAAATCCTTACTTTCTCCGATGTTTTGATCGTGTCTGGCTGGGGGTTAACGAATCCACTTTTCGCAATTTTTGTGACGAACCAAATTAAGGGCGGCAATTTAGAATTAATTGGCCTTTCTACGGCGGTTTATTGTATTTTGCGTTCAGCTTTACAATTGCCATTTGCGCGTCTAATTGATGGGATCAAAGGCGAGATTGATGATTTTGTTTTAATGGCGGTTGGTTCAATTGTGATGTCTTTGGTGCCTTTTTTATATTCGCAGGCAACAACTAATGTCCATATAATCCTTTTGCAAGGTTTGTTAGGGATTTCTTCAGCCATGGTTTCTCCTGGTTGGCTGGCGATTTTTACCAGACATATTGACCGGCATATTGAGGCAGAGGAATGGGGTCTTTATAATGCCATGGTGGGGATTGGCGGAGCTTTAACCGGAGCTTTGGGCGGCTTTATGGCCGAAAAATTTGGCTTCAGGTCTCTTTTTATCATTGTCGGGATTATCTCCTGTTTTGGCACTTGTTTCCTTTATTTTGTTTATCAAGACTTAAGAATGGCGGAGAAGAAATTAGTAACCAAATAATTGCTATAACTGTTATAAAATTTATAAATATTATACTTTGGCGGATAAAATTCAACCTCAATCACTTTCGGATATTTTGAAGAAATATAATCCGGCACAGCCGGATAAGTATGTTTCCCGGGAGTTTCAGAAGTATGGTTATGACTTGTCATTGGAACTGGGAGATCCAGACCATAAGGCTTTGTATATTAAAATGGCCAAAGAGATTCCCAGGCCGATTTTGGAAAAAGCCAGATCTTTTGTCAAAGATGCCAATGCCCGTTCAAAAGGCAGGCTTTTTATGTGGAAAGTGAAGGAATTACGAAAGGTATCAAAAGTATCAAAGGCATAAAAGGGAGACGAATAACAAGACTAATTATAAGTTTCTTTGACGGCAAATTCTCTGATTTTAGCCACTTCTTCTTTTTTCCCTAATAAAAGATTTTCAACTAGAGTCGGGAAAAACAAACGTGAACAGATTGTTGGCGTGAGTAATCTAACGACAGTGGAAAAATTTTGATTAGTTTCTTCAAGAAGGAAATTTATAAATGTTTTCCAGCCAGCTTGCGCCATGCCAAAGTCACAAATTTCCATAATTGAAATAAGTCGAGGCAGTCGCTCATTTTGATGCAAAAAATTATAAAGTTCTGGAAAAAATCCTTTTTCGTCAATAAAGCCTGTGCCAAAACAGGAGATAATCCCGACAATGATAAAAAGAGACCTGAAGCCAAATTTTTCGGCCATAAAGCCGCCCAAAGCTCCGGTTAAAGCTCCGCCA
>JAMCYY010000050.1 GCA_023473205.1 Patescibacteria group bacterium | reverse complement strand
AATAATACTATAATCAATAAAGGAGAAAATATGTCACAAGATAAAAACATTGATCCCCAAGTTCTTGAGTATAGCGAGAAACTTACTCGTTTGGGAATCAAACACGAAATTATAACTCATCCGGAACTAAAAAATGCCCGGCAGACTTTAGGGTATTTTAATCTAACCATGTCTGACGGAGTTGCGACGTTGTTAATGAAAGGTAATGATAAGTTTATTGCTATTGTCAGAAGAGATGATTGCCAGTTAAATTTGGACAAAATTAAGGAAATTTTCGGTTTTAATTCTTTGCGAATGGCGACTCCTGAAGAATTTGTCGAAATAACTAAGTTGCCGGTTGGAACAGCCCGGCCTTATCTTCCTGGAGTGTCGACACTTCTTGATCAAAGACTTTTTGAAAAAGAATCTTTAATTGGCGGTTCAGGTAGTTTTAATTGCAGTATCAAATATCAAACATCTGATCTTAAGAAAATTCCGGGGAGTAAAGCGGCCGAAGTCTCTTTTATTGATAAAGAAAAAACAATCTTGGAAAAAGGCACTAAACATCGGGTTTTTTCCGGATGCAGGCCAACAGCCAGACTGCATATCGGTAATTATCTAGGAGCAGTTAAGGGGATGATTGATCTTCAAAACCGAGGAGATTTGGATTGTCTTTATTCTGTGGTTGATTTGCATGGAATTACCACCCCTTATAATTCAAAAACGTTCCAAAGTCAGATAAGAGCAATTGCTTTGGATTACTTAGGGGCCGGACTTGATCCTGAGAAATGTCATTTTATGATTCAGTCCCAAGTTCCGCAGCATGTTGAACTGGCCTACTTTTTGGGAACAATTTATCCGGTGTCGAGAGTGGAACAGTTGCCCACTTATAAAGACAAGAAAAAAGAAAATCCTGACTATATTAATGTTGGACTTTTTTATTACCCAATTCTAATGGCAGCGGACATTCTTGTTTATAAAGCGGAATTAGTCCCGGTTGGCCTTGACCAAGAACCGCATCTGGAAGTGACCCGAGAAATCGCGCGTAAGTTTAATAGCATGTTCGGAAGAACTTTCCCTGAGCCGCAAAGATTTGCAACTACCGGTGAATATATTCCTTCGCTTAAAGGTGAAGGCAAGATGAGCAAGTCAGTTGAGGGTAGCTATATTTTATTGACTGATGACCTTGAGACTATCAAAAAGAGGTTGGCCGGTGCGCCAACAGATAGCGGCAGGGGTTCTGTAGTGCCCAAAGAAGGCGGAGTGGCCAACCTGTTGGAATTAGTAAGATTGTTTGAGGGAGATAAGGGGTATGAGGGGTATGTGAAGGATTACTTGGGGGTAGGAATTAGATATAGTGAGCTTAAAAATGAACTGTCAGAAGCAATTTACAAGGAACTTAAGCCAATCCAAGAGAGACGAGCTTTTTATGAACAAAATCCAAAACTGGTGACGGAAATTCTCGAACAAGGAAGGCAGTATGCTTCCCAAATTGCTAAAGCGACTTTAACGGAAGTTAAAGAAAAGATGGGTTTTATTTAATTTCCAGGATAAATCTTTCGTTGGTTAAGCCGCCGCGGCTATCTTCGAGAGTGACAATTGGCTGATATTTTCCGGCTTTAGCCGTGGCTTTACCATTGATATTGCATTGAATAAAGGCGTTCCCGCTTTTGGTGTAAGTGGTGCAACTTCCTTGATAAAGTCCTTGCGGCAGATTAGTAATCTTCATGGTCAGCTTATCCTGGGTATCAACATCATAGCCGGTAATATTGGCATAATAATTACTGTACCGTTTAGCTACGGTTAAGGTTCTTGAACTAACAATGATATTGGGCTGGTGATTCGGGCTTAAAACCACAGTTGGTGTTGGCGTGGGTATACTGGTCGGAGTAGGTGTCGCCGTTGGCGCCATGGTTGGAGTCGGAGTTAAGGTTGGTGTAGAGGTTGGCGTGACAACTTTAATGGTGGTTGGGATTTTTTTCTCCGTCATGGTTTGCAAATTTCTAACATTGACAATTGCTTCATAAGTACCCGGTAAAGTATCAGCGCCAACTCTTAAGGAAACTTCAGTGCTATATCCTGCACCCAAATAACCATGGGATGGTGACATTTGAATTGAAGTCAGGCTATTATCGTGAGTGTAACCAATGATTTGATATTCAACACCGGTATTAACAGCCGTCATGGTAAAGATTTTTTGTAATTGATAAGGAAGAACCGTGACCTCAATTTTTTCCGGTAAAGTCAAATTCATGGAATTTGGAGTAGGGGTTGGGGTAGGGGTACTATTAACCTGAAGATAAACAGTTTTCGTTTCTTTTAAACCCGTACTTTCTACAAATGAGGTTGAAAGAACATAATTACCGGGTTTGAGGGCATAAGCATCAGTTGTCGGGCTTACTTCCGGGGTACAGTTGTTATTCCAAGTATTGAAATAGGTTTGAGTGACTTGGCAGCCATTACCGGATTGACATTGGGGATTCCAATTCATGACAATGCCGGCAGGAATGTTAATGGTTAAAGTCACGCTTTTATTGCAAAATCCTCGGGTTGTCCAGGCATCCCAAACCCAGTTAAGGAAAAACTTCTCATTAACAGAAACTGGATTTTTAGTAGCTAAAAAGATAAAAGCCGGTCTTGTTGGCGTAGGTGTTGGGGTAGGGTCAACCGGAGTGGCCGCATAAGTTGAAAGTTTGTTAGCCTTGAATTGGCCTGAAACCGCGGCTGTTAATGAAAGGACTAAAAGTAAGCTTAAACAAAACAGAGATAGTTTGTGGGAAAAAATGTTTTTCAGCATTTGTTTTAAATTAAGTTATAATTTAAGTAGGGAAAGGCCAAAAGCCTTAAGAATCTACTTATAAGATGTGTATAATAACACCTTTTTTTTAAATGTCAAGCTTAATAGACAAATTTTTTTCAAAAATAAAAAGTCTTATAGTTTCAGATAATCTGTTAAAAATATTTTTTTGTTCTTTTATTTACTAATAAGGAGAAATTTTTTCACCTTGGACCGAGCCGCATTATGAAATTCCCAAAGTTTGGTTTTTTCAAAGATGGGTAGAGATTTTGGGGATCTTGGGGGTATTGAGAATTTTAAGGGGAGAGATGAGAGAGGAGGGAGAGAAGGGTTTAACTTTTTTAGTCATGGCATTTCTTTTTACTGCTTTAATTTCTTCGTTTTTAGGAGTTGATTTTTATAAGAGCCTCTCTGGAAATTATTTTCGTGGGGATGGCTTATTAACCCTTTTTCATTTAGTTTGTCTTTTTTTCTTTGTAAAACTTTTTTGGCAGGAATCTTGGAAAAGAGCGACCTTTTTTGCTTTCAGTACCAGTTCCACTCTCTTAAGTTTTTGGATAATCTTTTTGGCAATAAGATATTTTTTCTTAGGCAATTGGGGAGATTTAAATTTTTGGGGCGGGGCAGTTTTCGGCAAAGCGATTGGAGCAACTTTTGGCCAGCCAAATTTTCTCGGCGGGTATTTATTGATCAGTTTGCCTTTTAGTGTTTATTGGTTGAAAAAAGGGGGGAGAATTGGGCTAATTGGACTAATTAGTCAAATTGGAGGAATACTACTCACGGGATCGGTTGGGGGAATTTTGGGAATTTTAGTTTTAGGATTTTTTTTAATTTGGAGAAAATTAGGAAAATTAGAAAGATTGGGGAGTTTTGGGGTGTTGGGAGTTTTGGCGATGTTGATTGTTTTCCAATATCTTCCGCGCTGGCAGCCCACTGCAGGCGCAGACTTTTTTCCGGAAAGCCGGGAAAGAATTATTACTAAAGGATTTCTGGCTTTTACGAAAAGGCCGGTTTCCGGCTGGGGAGTAGCTAATTTTGATTATGCTTTTAAAGCAGTTGATTGGCCGCTTAAAGTAAAAGATGATATTTATTTTGATAAGGCCCACGGAAATTTACTTGAGGTTTTAGTGACCATGGGCCTGATTGGAACGGCGATTTATATTTTAACAATTATGAGAGGGTTGAGGGATTTGCGGGCTTTGAAGGAAAAGACTTGGTTAATAGTTTTTCTTTTGTTCTTGTTTCACTCGCAGACAAACATCATTTCCATCAATGAAGAAATGATGTTTTGGTTAATTTTGGGAATTAGCGCCAAAGGTAAATCCTTGTGAATTCAGCTCCAAGATGATAA
>JAMCYY010000107.1 GCA_023473205.1 Patescibacteria group bacterium | reverse complement strand
ACTTTTTCCCCAAAATATTTATTTTGGCTATGACCAGTCAAGGGACGCCACGGTCTCGCAAGAAATTTACAAAAATCATGATTTAAAAATTATTGGTCCTTCAGCAGGGAAAGATGGTCTTTTCCATGGCCCTCTTTATTGGTACTTAATCGGTCCTCTTTACTTATTTTCAAGAGGAAATCCCGCTTATGTTTTGGGCTTTATTTCTTTAATAAACGCTGCTGGAGTTTTTTTGATTTATTTCCTAGCTAAAAAAATATTTGGGGAAAAAGTTGGTCTTTGTTCAGCCTTGCTTTATGCCTTTTCTTTTTCTGAAAGCCAATATGCTTTATATTTTGCCAATCCCGCACCGGCAGTTTTGTCAATGATGATTTTTTATTTGGGTTGGGCGATTTTGATTTTTCAAAAAAAACCTTTGGCCTGGATACTGGTTGGTTTAGGCTTAGGGCTTTCAATCCAGTTTGAATTTTTTTTAATTTATTTGTTTTCTTCAGCAATAATTTTACCTTTAGTTTTTTGGCCGGAAGTGAAACAAGGACTAAAACCTAAATATTTATTTTTAGGTTTTTTGTCTTTATTTTTGACGATGTTCAGTTTTATCTTAGCCGAAGTGAAATATGGCTTTCGTACCACCAGGACTTTACTTTCAGTTTTTTTGCCTAAAACAGAGGTAGGAATTAAACTGCCCACTTCCAGTTTTCTTGGCCGCCTGGGAATGGAGATTTATTATGATGTTTTTAATTTTTGGCCGTCTTTAAGGGAAATTTCCGCTTTTGCTTTAATATTAACGATTGTTTTTCTGGCGATAAAGGTTAAGACCCTACGCAAGGCATTTATTTTTATTTTAATTTGGATTGTTTCGAATTATTTTTTAGATTTTTTTGGCCCGCCCCAGCTTTATTATGTTGGTATTGGTTTAGCTATTCCGGTAATTTTTCTTTTGGCTTATTTTTTGACTATCCTTTGGCAAAAACAAAAGTTTTTTTCTTTAGCTTTACTGGTTCTTTTCATCTTTGCCAATCTTAATTTAATGAAAAAATATAATCCAATGGGACCGGTGATGGACCTTTATGTGCAAAAGGGAATGCTTCTTAGGGATGAAGTTAAAGTTATAGACAAAATTTATAAAGAAGCAAATGGCAAAAAATTTACGGTAAATGCTTTAACTATGCCTTATAAAATTAAAACGACTTGGGCATATTTATTTAATTGGTATGGAAGGCAGAAATATGGTTATGTTCCTTTTTGGGGAGGAGAGGATGTTCCTGGTTATGCTGGAGTAATGCCCCATCCTGATTCTTCGAAATATGTCCGTTTTGCAATTTACGAGCCAATGCGGGGAATACCGGAAGAACTTAAAAAGGAATTTATTGACAGTGAAAACGGTTATGCCATGCCCACGAATAACGAAGAGATTGGCTATTTTGTTTGGGAAAAAAGAACTCCTTAAGGCATTTGCCACTTTTGCAAGACAACCCCATTATAATTTTCTGATTTGCTTAATTTCAGACCAAGGTTTTCTTTTTCTCTAATGGCCTGGTCTTTAAAATAATTATTAACAAAAGGTTCAATCACTAAAAAATGAATTTTTATTTCTTGCCTTTGCGGAGGGGGAAGAAGGTTTTTGCGGCTATACCAGGAATAAAGATAATCCCAAAGCGGGCTTATATATAAAGGTGAAGTTACTGTATCGAGCTGAAAACTTTGGCCTTTGGTTTCTTGATAAGTATTTTTTACAATTGTTAAGTTTCTTTTTAGGAAAAGTTCCTCAAAAAAATCAAAAAGGCGGCAGCCGGAACGGGTTAAACAGTGGTCAATGGCAGAAAAATTACTAAAAAAAATTGGAATCAGCAAAGCGGCAATTAACCAGCTTTTCCGGGAGGCAAAAAGAGAATCAAGGAGCAAAGATAAAGAAAGGATAATGCCGCCGCTGACACCGATGAAAGCGGCGCTGCTTTGGCCAATCCGTGAATTTAGAAAAAAAATTGGTAAGGAAGAAAAAACCCAGATTAATAATAATCTCCAGGCAAGACGTTTTTTTTCCTTAAATACTTTATGAAAAAGAAAAGAAATGATTATTAATAAAAACAAGATTCCGATAAGTTTTTGGGTTGGAAATAAAACATGGGAAAATTCAGCGGCCAAGCGGTCAAGATAATACAAGGGATTGAACTTGAAAGCGGTTTTGGCGTGATTGTTGGTAAAATATTGGTTGATAAAGGTTTTACTCATTAAAAACTGGTGTTTGAGGTCAAAGAGAATAAAGGTTGAAACTGGCAAGAATAATGCTGCCAAAGAAATAACTAAATTTTTTAAATTTATTTTCGGTCTTCCCAGGCAAAAATATAAAATCAGTAAAGGCAGGGCAAAAATTACATTCAGGATTTGAAATTGGATAGTCATTCCGAAACAAAACAAAGCAGGAATGAGGTATTTTTGATTTTTGGTGGCAAATTTATAGAAAAAGAAAAACATTAAAAACAAAAAGGGGACGGAAGGACCGGGATTAGAAAGCCAATAGGCATAGGAAATGGCTTCAAAAGAAATGGCATAAACAAAAGCGGCGATTAAACCAACTTTTTTGTTGAAAAGTTCTTTAGCAATAAAAAACAAAATTATAATCGAGGAGAGGTTAAAGGAGAAAGAAATAATTGACCCGGAGCGGGGGTCACCCTGCCAAATAACGCCGACTAAACCTAAAAGATAATAATAAAGAGGGCCATGGAAAATGCCCTCAACTTCACTAACCGGTCCGATTAAGGTTGGTTTTTTGTCTTGATATATTTTCATTGAAGCAATTAGGTCGCGGGCTTTTTCATAATCAAAGGTCAAATAGTCTGGCCAGTGTCTTAATCTCAGCCAGAGTCCCAGGGCAAGAATAAAAATTAAGGCAAAACAGGGAAGAAGGTTTTTTTTGTTTGTGATAAAACTTAATTTTGTCACACTTTAATTATAATCTATGTTACTCAAACAAACAAAAATTTAAAGAAGAAAGGAGGTGTGAACGTAGAACACCTGGAAGGTGTGAAGCTAAATCAATTTGCAGTGTTTTGGGGAACTTCTATTGTCACCCAAACATCATCCTTGCGGCAGATATAAATCATACGGTTATATTCTTTTTTCTTCTTAAAATCATGACTAATATCTTTTTTAGTGATTTCCATTTCTTCATTACATTTAGGACACAAAATCCCAATTCCTTTCTTAAGCTCTTTAACTTTGGCAACTAAAGCATTTGACATATGTGATTATGATAACTCCAATAATTTTCAAGTACTGGTTATTGTTAGCTGAAGCAAAAAATGCTACCTTATAGAATAATTCTATGTATAAAGAGGGAATAAGTCAATTAAGAGAGGCTATGACAATCCGACTGGACGCAAATCATATTTAACTACAACCAAATTATGCCCGAAAATTAATTTGCAAGTAAACAAATGAAGTAATCAAAAACGCGCTAATAAGAATAACAGAACTATATGGATTATCATCTGACTTGTTGATAAAATACATACGATGAGAATTGGAGTCATAACCAAAAATAAAGGTAAGATTAAAATTGTCGAACATGTCTTTCCCAAATACGGGATAGAATTTGAATTTATTGATAAAGAGTATCCCGAAATTCAAGCTGCGACAAGCAAAGAGATTGCTGAATATACAGTCATTCAAGCATCAAACGAATTAGAAATCCCGGTTTTAAGGGAAGACGCTTCTTTGTATATTAATGCCTTGGGTTTTCCTGGTCCTTTCACCGCCTTTTTTGAAAATATGGCTCCCCCGGAAAAACTCTTGGAAATTCTTAAACCTTTTAAAGATAGGAGTGGATACTTTGAATGTGCCATTTCTTTTGCTGAACAGAAAAAACCGCCGGTTACTTTTGTGGAAAGATATGATATTGAAATAAATGAAACTCTTGCAGGCGACCAGGTATTTGTTAAACCTTACGACAAAATTCTAAAGTTTAAAGGCGAAACAAGGACTTTCGCAGAGTATCCTTATGAAGAAAGAATTCCTATTTGGGCTAAATACTACGAAAAAATGGCTGAATATATTGCTTCATTAAAATAGCTTTACTCAATCACTCCAACATATTCTGTATTGTCGGAGAATCCGTTCTTAAAGTTTGTTAATATTTTCTGAGTTAATGTTCTTGGCTTAATGTTAATTTCGG
>JAMCYY010000076.1 GCA_023473205.1 Patescibacteria group bacterium | reverse complement strand
ATCCAATTACTCTGTCATCCAATAAAGGGCAACTTATTATTTTCCCCTTATGATTAATCATCAAATAATGATGGCCAAGCCCGCAAGTTCTTTTGTGAGATAATACTGCTTCAACATATAAACAAGAAATCAATGAAGATGAGTTTATTAAAAACATAAAGAAAGCCTATGAGGTGATACGGAATAATTTACCTAAAGAAAAAATTGTTAACAAACTTCTTGATCGGGTTTTTATTGATTATCCTCACAAAAGAACTTGCGGGCTTGGCCATCATTATTTGATGATTAATCATAAGGGGAAAATAATAAGTTGCCCTTTATTGGATGACAGAGTAATTGGATCAATTGCTGATGAAAATATTGTTGATACCATGATTGAAAAAAATATTATGCCCAAAACAGAAAATGTTGAGTCAATCAATGATTGTAAAGATTGTCCTTGGAGATATGTTTGTTGCGGAGGGTGTCCTTTGCTTGTTTATCAAAAATATGGTAATTTTAAAAGTAAGACGCCGATGTGTAATATTAATAAACAACTGATTCCGGAATTAATCCGGTTAGAGGCTGAGAGAATCAGGAAGTTTAATATCGTCCCTAATTTAATTAAGATATGAGCGAAATATATAGAAAAATACTAGAAGCAAGGAAAGCTGAAGAACAAGCAAGATTGAAGGCGCAGATAGAAGCTCAAAGAAAAAGAGGACAAGAGGATGCAGCCAGAAGAGAATTAGAAAGAAGGCAGCAAGCTGAAGAACAAAGAAAAGAAGTTGAACAAAGAGATCTAAAATCTATATTAGAAAGATGTGCGGTAACTGATCTTGACAATTCTCCTGCAGTTAAAGAATTGGTGAGGACTTTTCAAGCAATCAGCGAAGGCGAGTGGAGGCAGCCGGCAGGTATAGCTGGTTTCGAAGCAATATATCGTGGAGATTATAGAATTCGTGAACAATTTCCCTTGGATGTTAGAAGAATTAAAGCCAGGCGTGAAGATGAAATAGTTTTGGGTGAGGTAACAATTTATTTGGGAGTTAGAAATAGACAAAACGGTTTATTGGTTGCTTCAATTTTAGAGTATGAAAGGGAAAGGGCTCTTTTCAAAAAGACAAGACCAAAATTAAGAATTGGAATTATTGTACCTTCAATAGAAGCTTATAAATGCCATTATTTTTATGAAAAAGAATTTGTACAGCTAAAAGAAAGTGTTGCCAAAAGTTTGAATGAGGCAATACGTAATGCCCGCCCAATTAGTATAAATGAAGTTCAAAATTGCGATTGCTACAGTCCTTGCTTTACCTCTACTTGTCATGTTTTTACTTGTAATTGCGGACCATAAAAAAGTTGTGATTAAAAACCAACTTGACGGGTTGGTAAATGTCACTTCACAAATTCGTTACCTTGACTTTTAAAAATCAAAATTTCATAATCAAAACATGTTAACGCAAAAGGATCTTAAACAAATAGAAAACTTAATCTTGGCTCATCAAAATGATTTAAAAGTGGAATTAATAAACAGGATGGAAGAGTCGCAGGATGATTTGAGAGAGTCTTTAGAGAAAAAAATAACTGAGTTTAAAAGTGATATTTTAGATGCGGTTGATAAAGTTTTAGGAGAAATTATTAAATCAAGAGAAGAACAAACTGTAATCTCAGGCCTGCTTGCCGAACATTCAGATAAATTGGAAGATCATGAAGAAAAAATTAATAAGTTGTTAGAAAAGACTTCTTTTGCTACTCCTGCTTAATTTTCCTTTCCCAACTGACATGCGGGCGCAATTTGAGTTTGTAGTACACCCTTTTGTAGCACACCCTTGAGGTGTGAAGCTAATCCACCCTTAGGGTGGGTAACTCTTGACATGATTCTCTAAACTGTATATTCTAGATAGTATATGGAAACATATAACTTAGCTGTCTTGACTAAAAGAATCTATGAGTCCGGTCTGTTTTTTTTCTCTTCAAAAACCTTAAGAGATATTCTAACGATTAATAATGAAGTGGTTTTTTTTCGTATCATTAACCGTTTGGTAAAAAGCGAGGTGTTGCAAAAAATTGAAAAAAATAAATATTTTCTTAAAGGAGCAACATTTTCTGATTTTGCGTTGGCAAATTTTTTGTATTCTCCATCATATATTTCATTTGAAAGCGCTTTAAACTTTTATGGACTCTTGGCTCAATTTCCTTATGAGATAACTAGTGTTACTACGAAAAAACCTCTCCAAAAAAATATTGAAGAAAAAGTTTTTTCTTATACCCACTTACAGAAAAATTTATTTTGGGGGTTATGAAAAAAAGACGACTTTTTAATCGCTTTTCCGGAAAAAGCGCTTTTAGACCAACTTTATTTAGCCGGAAGGGGACTAAAGAAGATTAACCTTGACGAAATAGAATGGAGTTTGGTTGACAAAGGGAAACTTAGAGAATATTTTCGTCTCTTTCCGAAAGGTAAACAGTTTTTAAAAATTTGGCAATCCCTAGAAGGATATTTATGATTACTAAGGATCAACTTACAGTTTTAGCAAAAGAGTTTAAAACCAATGAAGCAACGGTTTTACGGGAATATCTGCAGGTGTGGTTTTTAAGCAGACTGTATTCTTTTAACGGCAGCGAACAGATTTTTTTTAAAGGGGGAACCGCTTTACATTTAATTTTTGGCGCACCAAGATTTTCTGAAGACCTTGATTTTACGGTCCAAGTGAATCTTGACTGTTTTGACAATTTTATCAAATCCGTTTTTGCTACACTTTTTCAGGAAGAAGAGGTGGAATTTAAAGAAAAGAAAACTTTATCCGGAAGGAGATTTTTGCTGACCGCTAAGCCTTCAGGGTTAAATTATCCGGTTTTTATTAATTTAGACTTTTCTTTTAGAGAAAAAGTTCTTTCGCCGGAAAAATCAATTATTAAGACAGAATTTCCGGTTCTTTTTACTTCTTATATTTATCATCTTTCGGCTCCAGAAATTTTAGCGGAAAAAATCAGGGCAATTATGACCAGGAAAAAGGGAAGAGACCTTTATGACTTATGGTTTCTGGCCAGCAAAAATATTTTACCTGAAGAAAAGCTGGTGAAAGAAAAATTACGCTATTACGGTCTGGAAAAAATTACTGAAGAAGAAATTTTTAGGAGAATAGAGACTTTCCCCAAAAAAGAATTTGTTTTGGACTTACGTCCGTTTGTCCCTTTAAACGAAAGGGAAAAGCTGGAAGACTTTTTTGACTATTTAAAGGATTATTTGTCTAAAACTCTTGAGATTTCTTCTTGATTTTCCCTCCTTTTACGGTGATGATACAAAGAGGAGTTGAAATTATAAATATTAAAACAGGGCAATTTTAAATTTAAAGTCTGGCTAAATTTTTCTGGTACCATTGTCCAAACTTTTCAAAGTGATCTCCTTGACGAAATTCTTCTAAAAATTTTTTCCATTCATCATCGTTAAGTTCAGCAAGAGTCTTTTGCCAGCCTTTAGGAATAAAAATTTTTACTACTTTCCATCTCCTTAGATTATTACCTTTTGGTTCAGATGAAACAGTTCCTTCATAAACCCCTGTAAAAAATTTAATTTCTTGAGTTTGCGGATCTCCATAAACCAGAACACTTTTAGTATGAGCTTTTTTATTATCCTCAAAGCTAACAAGACGAGTGATTTTCTCCTCACCAATGGTATCAAAAGCCATTTTGATAAATGTGCCAGGAAATCCCCCCAAAGCTTCAATATAAAAAGCAGAATCCTCAATCAAAAAAGGATCGATAGCCTTTTCCATCGCTTGTTTTGCTTTTGCCTAGCTACTTCTTCTAACTCAAGACTACGAGGTTCGTAAAGATCCAACGATTGTTGTATCACTTCTATTCGGTAACGAGAGAGTCTTTCTCGAGCCAATTCTACTTTAGCGGCGTTGGATGTAATAAAGTGGACCTGATTCGCCATATACCTCCATTTCTGGTTTTACAAGTTGTTCACTTATAAAATTAATAATTCTTTGAGCAGAAGTTTCTACGTTAATATTATCAATAAAAATAATTGGTTTTCCAGTCCTAAGGGCAATTTGAACTGCTTGGGATCTTTCCGCCATGACTTCTATTCGAATAGCACACCCTTGGGAGGGTAAGGGTAATTTTTAGCTTATAATTTTGCTTTACCAATATTAGTTTAGTAAGGATTTGACATTTGTTTAAACGGCCTATAGAATTAAGGACGAGATGCTAAAGATAAAAGAAATAAATCAAAAAAATTGACTTTTTAAACAAAAGAG
>JAMCYY010000112.1 GCA_023473205.1 Patescibacteria group bacterium | reverse complement strand
GTTGGCGTGAAAGTTTTGTTTGAAGGAGAGGAAAGAGAACTAAAGAAAGGTGATTTTTTAGTGGTTTATCCTGAGGCAAAATTAAAAAATCTTTCTGCTCAGGAAGAGACAGAAGTAATTGTGGTTAAAGCCCCTAGTGTTTTAAATGATAAATTTGAATGAGGCATTCTTTCAGGAGGTCTGAACCTTTCGACTTCGCCACGTACCGTATCGTACATGGCCTCGCTCAGGGTAAACTTCTTCAACTTCCAGGTCTACAGCTAAAAAGGTTAGGGTAAAGGTGTAGCAGCTAGTTAGATCATAAGATTTTGCTATACTAAATTATGAGTAGTTCGAATTTTCTTTTCTTTTTGACCAAAGAGCAAAAAGCAAACCTTCTTTATCTGCTTTTAGTTAGAAAAACTTCGCTTTTGTCTACTTCTTTTTGGGCAATGTTTTTGACCTGGTTTTTAGTCGTGGTTTTCTGGAGGATTTCTTTGCCTTATTTTTTTGCTTCAGTGGTGAAAGGCTTTCTGGTTGCCTTTGATATTTTTATCATTATTTTTGGGGCAATTTTCTTTTTGGAAATTTTACAAAAGCAGGGGATTGTGGAAAACCTTTGTTTTTATTTGGCTTCTTTTTCTAAAGATTTCCGTGTTCAGGTAATCTTGCTGGCATGGTTTTTAGAAAATTTTATTGAAGGGACAGCAGGTTTTGGCACGCCTTCGGCTTTAGTTGCCCCGCTTTTAGTTAGTTTAGGTCTTTCTCCACTAACCGCGGTCATAATTTCTCTTTTAGGCAATAGTACTTCCGTGGTTTTTGGTGCAGCCGGAACGCCAATTCGAGTCGGTTTTGCCGGCTTACCTTTAGAAGGAATCGCTTCGAAGGCAGTATTTTTTAATTGTTTAGGTTTTTTAGTGCCGGTTTTTATGCTTTGGACTTTAGCTAGTGAACAAAAAGAAGGAAAACAAATTTTTAAGGAAGGTTTGCTTTTTGCTCTTTGGTCAGGAATCGCTTTTGTTGTGCCGGCGGTTTTGACTTTGAAATTAGGTCAGGAATTTCCTTCAATTTTAGGATCAGTGATTGGCCTTTTGTTAGTTATTTTAACCTGCAAGTTAAAGCTTTTTCTTCCTTCGCAAGAGAGAAGTTTGTCAAAAATTAAAGAATTAAAAATCACCCTGCCCTTATTTAGAGTTATTTTTCCATATGCCTTGTTAGTTATTTTGCTTATTTTGGAAAAATTTATTTTAGGATCAAGTAGCTTTACTTTTTCACTCGGAACAACGCAGAGTATTAATTTATTTAATCCAGGGACAGCTTTTTTACTCGCTGGTTTAATTACAGGTTTTAAAAAGACAGGGCTGGTGAAAAAGACTTTTTCTTTAGCTTTAAAGCGGACGCGAGAACCTTTTGCCGTGATTTTATTAATGGCAGTTTTGGTTCAGCTAATGATTAACTCAGAGCACAATTACTCTGGTTTACCTTCAGTTTTAACGGCTTTGGCGCAATCTTTTAAGACCCCGATTTTACCTTTCTTTTCTCCTTTTATTGGTGCCTTTGGTAGTTTTTTAACCGGCAGTGCCACGTTGGCAAACATAATGTTTGGTAATATTCTTTTATTAGCCGCTCGGTCCCTTGACCTTTCCGTCAGCTTGATTTTGGCTTTAGCCTTGGTTGGCGGGGCAGCCGGGAACATGATTGCCTTAGCGGACATGTTAGCCGCTCAGGCGGTAGTAAGTTTGAAAAACCAAGAAAGACAAATTATTAAAGGAGTAATTTTTCCTTGCCTTATTTATCTGGTGTTAGTCGGAGTTTTAGGAATACTGTTCGCCGGTTATTTCTCCTTTTGATGAATGATCATTTTTTCTTGAGCCAGAAGGTAATTGAGGGCAGTTAACAGGATAATATCAAAAACCAGTCCGCTAAAGGCTCCCAGTTGGTTTTCATAAAAAGAAAAAACTTGGACTAGGAAAATAGAGATGAGAACAGAGGTTTTGAATTCTTGATAAGCAAAAAGACGGGAGCGCCGGAGATGAAGAACCCCTAGAAGGCTGAAAAAACCGCTTAACGTACTGCCCAATAAATTAAGGAGGGCGACCTTGTTATTGGCTAGTTCTTCGAAAGGAATTTTTCCTAAAAAAAACAGACCAAAAATCGTGGAGAAAGAAACAAGAATTAAAATCAGACTAAAGACTGATTTAAAAACAAAAAAAATACTGATAATTTTTATAAACCATTCTTTAGCAATAAGCTGGGAATAAAGAGAATTTAAAGTATTTTTTGCTTTAGCCAAAAGGTCAGGTTTGGGCAGAGGAAGGGTTTCTAATTTTTCATAAAGGTGACTTAAAGTTTGGGTAAGCAAGTCTTCTTGATTGGCATGTTTTAAACAAAAAACCGCTTCTTTCCTTTCTTCAATATCTAAGTCGTTAATCGCGGCTTCTTTTAAAAGTTCAATGCTATTGACTAAATATTCTTTAGGAGAAAAATGCCAATATCGGCGGAAAGCTAAAAAGGCAAGGTAAAGGAGGATAAAAATGACATAAATTAAAGAAATGGTTGGTTGCCAAAAATAATTACTGTCACGGGTGATAAATTTGCCCAGCTCGTCAATAAAAGTGCCAAAACCAATTCCACCCAAGACCGCTGCCAGTTTCCTTGTTCTTTGCCCATAAAAAGCGAGCGTTAAAATTATGGAAATTAACATTAAAGTGCCGCCCCAAAGCAGGTGGGCAATGTGGAGATTACTGTTGCCAATTTGGGGGTATCCGGTTAGGCCTAAAAAGACCCTGATACCTAAAATAGCCAGAACCGCTGAAACAAAAAAAAATTCAAAAAGATTTTCGAAATCAAGCGCGCGGGGAAAATAATTTTTAGTAACCATTAAGTAAATAGTACAGAGGACAGAACGTAAAGTACAGAGGTGAGAACGTTATTGACATGGCAATTAGTTCCTGTCATAGTTTAATTATTATGGTAGAAGAAAAATCTATTAATCCTTCAATCTCTTCTGATAAGGTAAAGGTCTTTAGTGTTGTCATAAAAATAATGATTGTTCTTTTGGCCCTTTTAGGAGCAATTGATGGGATCCTCTTATTAATAAAAAAAACCAAAGTAGAACCTCTTTCTTTGGTTACCAAAACTGGTTTAGCGGCTGTTTCCGGAATAATTAACCTGAACGGAGTTGTCCCTTCAGGGGCGACAATTGAGGTGGCCAAACGGCAGGTAGGAGAAAACCAATATCAGATTGTTGCCAGCGGTTTACCGGCAGTTGATGGAGCTTCTTGGTCCTGGAGTGAAGCTGAACCAGGTATTGCTTACCAATTTCAGGCTTATCTTAAGGCCGGGGAGCAAACTGTTTCCCAGTCTGACCCTTGGATTTTTGTTGCTCCGGCAACTAACGAAACTCTAACAATCAATAGCGCCGTAAGTAAAGAAAATACTTTAGCTGTTATTTCCGGAAGTTTAGATATTAATGGTTATCTTCCGGCTAAGGCAAAAGTCAGCCTTTTGGTCCGCAAGACAGGGGAGGCGCAATTTAATTTGGTTGACAGTATCCAGGCAATTGATGGTGGAATCTGGAGTTGGAATGAAGCGCAAAAAGGAAGCACTTATGATTTGCAAGCTTCTTTAGTTGATAAGAATGGTAATCTTTTAGGCCAGTCAATTATTCAGACAGTTACGGCTCCGGCTTTCAATGAAGTTATTCGCCTTAATTCTTTAGCTAAGCCGCCAGCACCGGTTGTTGGCTCAATTTCCGGAAAAATTAATTTCAATGGCTTAGTTCCGGCTAACAGCTCAATTTCAGTTGGCCAACGTCCAAGTGGCAGTGGCCAATTTACTAATTTTGCTAATGGATTGCAAGTTGCAGATGGCGTAGTTTGGAGTTGGGATCAGGCGAAACATGGGGCAAGTTATGATCTGCAGGCTTATCTTTTAACCAATGGCATTGTTGTTTCCCAAAGCCAGGTAGTTACGGTTAGTGCTCCGGCTGTTGGTGAAGTTTTAACTATTAACGCCCAAAATCAGTCGGCGGCACCAAAGCCTAATAATCTTGACTACAGCTGTTTGGGAAAAAATAATAATGGTCTTTGGCAAGTACGTTTTAATTTCAACAATTCTTCTTTGGTTACTAATGCCCAACAATATTGGTTAACCGTAGGGACTTCTAATCAAGGAAGCCAAATGGTCAATAATGTTATTGCCTCAACGAGTAATCCTAGTCATTCTCAAACTTATACCAGTGATTATGTTTTTTCTGAGAATACAACTTATTATGCTGCTTGGGCTTATTCAACTTGTTCTTCCTGCCAAACTTTTTCGCTCTTTTCACCAACACTTTCGATTTCCTGCTCTCCATCTTCCACGCCAAGTAATACCCCTATGCCTGTTCCGACCAATACCACCGCGCCCCAGCCAAGTAGTACTCCAATTCCTCCCACCAGTGCTCCATTACCGACAGATACGCCCCTGCCAACCCCTAAAATTTCCCAATGCAATGAAAGTTGCGGATCTAATGGTTACCTTTGTGTTGATGGACTTCAATGTCTCCAGGAAGGTGGAGCGATTGGCGGAGAGCTTTGCCGCAATAGCGCCTGTCCTGAAGAAACAAATTGCCAGTGTCCTCCAACCAACTAGTGAGGTTTAAAAACTGCGTGTTCTTTTCTTCTTACCACTTCGTGCAATTTTTCATAATGAATTTTGTTTTTCTGAGAGCATCTTTAAGATATGGAGAAGACACTGACCAATGAAAAATTGCCTCAATTTCTTAATAAAGCCCAGCTTACCTTTATTAATCAAAAGACGCCCCCGGAGTTTATTAAGAAAAGACCTGGTCCGGGAGGCATGGAATTGAACTATGTAGAAATTGGTTATGTGGTTAATTTATTAAATCAGGTTTTTGGTTGGGATTGGGATTTTCGTATTGTGGAAGAGCAGATCGGCAATAAGCAAGTTTGGGTTAGGGGAGAGCTGGCTGTCCGGCTTAAAGGTCATACAATTGTTAAAGCCCAATATGGTGGGGCGGAAATTAAATTTAACCGAAGTAGCGGTGAGTCAATTAGTATTGCCGACGACCTTAAAGCCGCCGCGTCTGACTCCCTAAAAAAATGCGCTTCCTTACTTCAAATTGCCAGCGATGTTTATTGGCCAGATTTAGATAATTGGAATATTTAAAAAAAATAACCTAATTAGAATAGTTTATATGATTTCAGCTCCTATTTTTCCCCCAGAAAGCATTTGGCTTAATACCCAAAGGCCGCTTACAGGAGAGGATTTGAAAGGCCAAGTAGTGTTACTCGATTTCTGGACTTATTGTTGTATTAATTGCCTGCGGGTTTTAGATGATCTTAAATACTTGGAAAACAAATATCGTGAGAAGTCATTTTTGGTCATTGGCGTGCATGCCGGCAAATTTACTCACGAAAGAAATGTTGCTAATATTGAAGCGGCAATTGAACGCTATGAGATTAAACACCCGGTGGTGGTTGATAATAGCCATCAAATTTGGGAGGCGTATGCTGTTACTTCTTGGCCCAGTTTTGTCCTTATTGATGCAAAAGGAGTAATTCGGGGGACAACTAGCGGGGAAGGCAAGCGTTTTATTTTAGATACCGTGATTAAACAGCTTTTGGAAGAAGGGAAGAGTCAAGGAGTTTTAGCTCCCGGCCCCTTAAATTTAACCAAAAAAGTTTCTCCCCGCGAAGAGACATTGTCTTTCCCCGGAAAAATTGCCATTGCCCAACAAACAAATCAATTTTTTATTGCTGACTCCGGCCATAATCGGATTTTAATTTCTCATTTTCATTCACCAACAAAATTGCATTTAGAAGAGGTTGTGGGAGGCAAGGGAACAGGCAGTAAAGACGGAAAATTTTCTTTAGCAAAATTTAACAATCCCCAAGGTCTTTGTTTTTTAGATAACAATCTTTATGTTTGTGATACTAATAATAATTCTTTACGCCGGATAAGCCTGACCGATAAAGAAGTAAAGACAATTGCGCAAGGGTTGCGTTCCCCTTGGGATCTGGATTATGACCAGGGATCTTTATATGTGGCGATGGCTGGTTCTCATCAAATTTGGAGCTACGAAATTAACAGCGGAGAGACAAAAGTCTTTGCTGGTAGTGGTTGGGAAAATTTAGTTGACGGAGACTTAGTGAGTGCTCAGTTGGCCCAGCCAAGCGGTCTTAGCGTTTTTAATAATGTTCTTTATTTTGTAGACAGTGAGGCTTCGGCCTTACGTCAAATTAACCTTTCTTCTTTAGAAGTGGAAACTTTGATTGGCCAAGGGCTTTTTGTTTTCGGTGATAAAGACGGACATTTTTCCGAAGCACTTTTACAACACCCCTTGGGAATTTTTGTCGAGGATAATAAAGCCTATTTAGCTGATACTTATAATGATGCCCTCCGTGTGGCAAACTTAAAGGAAAAAACATTAAACACAACCATCGGTAAAAAAGAAAAAAATATCTGTTTTGTTGGAGATTTGAGTTGTCAATCTTTGCCTCTTTATGAGCCTTCAGATGTTCTAAAAGCCGGAGATTTTTTATATATTGCTGATAGCAGCAACCATTTGATCAGATTTTTTAATTTAAAAAGCCAAGAAATCGGAGAGATAGAACTGGTGAGCCTTACTTAATTCATACAAACTTTATATTTCAGTCCCATGCCCAAGCAATAAATTCAGGGCAACCTAAACTGAGTTACAATTTATATCTTTAGTGAGGAGGTGAAGAAGATGAACAGGCTTAATGTCGTTGATTGGATTGCCTTAATTTTGTTAATTATTGGCGGTTTAAATTGGGGATCAATTGGCCTTTTTGATTTCAATTTTATTGCGGCGATTTTCGGGGTTTTATCAGCGGTAACCAGGATTATTTATATTTTGGTAGGGATTTCAGCAGTCTATATCGCTATCGTTGGCCCAAGTTGGGGAAGACACAGAAATGGTTAGGGAAGTACCTCTTGTTTTATCAGAAAAAAAGTCTTAGGATAAAAAAGAGGAAAAAGAATGAATCAGTTTTTTGGGGAAATTTTTTCGCGTCCGGAATTTTCATTGCCATTTTTCTTTTGGGCAATTTTTTGGAAAGGCTTGGCTCTGTGGAAAGCAGCCACTAAAAGACAGTTCTGGTGGTTTGTCATTATACTGATACTGAATACCTTGGGTATCTTGGAAATTGCCTATATTTTTTATTTAAACCGCTGGGATTTAGATAAAGGAAAAACATTAATTTTTTTGCAAAGGAAATTTGGAAGCGAGAAGAAAAAATGATTTAGGCCTGCTTCTTTAAGGCTTTCTAGAACTACGAAAAAATGGTAAAAAATTTTGGTTTTGATACTGACAAATATTTATTAGTTCAGAGGAAAGCGATTGAAGAAAGGTTGGCAAAATTTTCTGGGCGGTTGTATTTAGAATTTGGCGGAAAATTAATTGGCGACTTCCATGCCAGTAGAACTCTCCCGGGTTATGACCCAAACGCAAAACTTCATCTTCTTAAAAGTTTAAAAAAGGATATCGAAATTATTTATTGTATTTCGGCCAAACAATTAGCCGCGGGCAAAATTAGAGGCGATTGGGGGGTGGGTTACGACACGGCTACTTTAAGAATTCTTGAAGACTTGGAAAAATACTGTTTGCCCTTGAAAGGGGTGGTTATTAATCGCTTTGAAGGAGAGTCGGAAGCAAAAAATTTTGAAGTCCGGTTAAAGCGGTTAGGAATTCCCGTTTATAAACGCCGAGAGATAAAAGGTTACCCTAATAATTTAGATTTAATTTTGAGTAAGGAAGGTTACGGCAGTGATGATTATATTAAAAGCGAAAAATCTTTAGTCGTGGTTTGGGGAGCCGGACCAGGCGCTGGCAAACTTTCTGCTTGTCTGGGTCAAATTTATAATGACAAACAGCAAGGGATTAACTCCGGTTATGCAAAATTTGAAACTTTTCCTGTTTGGGATTTACCTCTGGAGCATCCAGTTAATGTTGCATATGAGGCTTCAACTGCGGATTTGGGTGATTACAATGTCATTGATCCTTTCCATCTTCAGTCTTATAACAAACAAGCGGTCAATTACAACCGTGATGTGGAATCTTTTCCGATTATTAAGGCAATTTTCCAGAAAATAACCAATAAAGACAATTTTTCCCGGGAGTACCAATCTCCGACAGATATGGGTTTTAATGTCCTTAAACAAGGGATTATTAATGACCAGGTAGTTCAAGAGGCGGCTAAAAAAGAAATTAATTTTTTCCTTTTCCGCTATCGCCGTGAATACGAAAAAGGGTTAGTAGATGAGAAAATTTTGGAAAGAATGGAATATCTTTTGCATCGGGTTGGTATTCATGAAGATTATTTGCCAACAGTTCCGGCAGCAAGGGAAGCGGTTAGACAGGCTCAAAAACAATCTAATAAAGGTGACCGCGGAATTTATTGCGGAGCGGCGATTGAGCTTTTTGACGGCAGGATCATTACTGGAAAAAATTCTCCTTTCTTGCATGCTGAAGCTGCCGTAATTTTAAATGCTATCAAGACTTTGGCTAAAATTGCTGACCGTTATACGCTAATTGCCCCACAGGTTATTAAAGAAATAAATGATTTAAAAGAGAAGATTGGCGAGACCTCTTTTAGTCTAAATTGCTCAGAGGCGCTTTTGGCTTTAGCGGTTTCTAGTCAGGATAATCCTTTAGCCGAAAAAGCCAAAAAGTATTTATCGAGTCTTAACGGCTGTTTTATGCATACCACCCATCAACCAGCTCCGGCTGACGACATCCTTTTTCGTAAACTTAAGATTTGGGTTTCGACAGATGGTAAGATCGAAAAAATTACTAAAAATGACCAGAAAAAAAATTAATATATTTTATTTTATCTATGGTTACCGCTAATGTCTATAAACCCCGTTCTTTAGAAATTATTGATACCACTTTGCGTGACGGACTGCAAAGTCCGCTTTGGAATGACTTTGAGAAATTTTATCCCAACTTAGAAGAAAAATTAGCCATTTTTGAAGCTTTAGTGCGCTATGGAGTCCGCTTTATTGAAGTTTTTTCACCAGTAGTTAGTCAAAGAGAGGGTGAGGACTTAGCGGCAATGATTGCTAAAAGAGATGAGTTGCGTCAAGAGCTAAAGACAGAAATTTTTATTTTGGTCCATGTCCGCTGTCATCCTAAGGATGTTGAAGCCGCTTTAAAATATCCGGTTGACACCGCGAATTTTTATTTTGGCATTTCTCCAGAAGCAAGAGAATTTAACCATGGCAAGGCTTTAAAAGAGATGATTGCCGTAGCTTTACCATTAATCAAAGCGGTTAGGCAAAGTAATCCTAATTTGTTTTTACGTTTTAGCGGTGAGGATGCTTTTAGAACAAAGGAGAAAGATCTTTTTAAAGTTTATGACCAACTTGCCCCTTGGGTTGACCGCTTTGGTATTCCCGATACAGTAGGGATAGCGACGCCAGAGACAGTGGCCAAAAGAGTAAAGCTTTTGCAAAAACGTTACCCCAAAGTGGCTTTAGAAGGACATTTTCATAATGATCGAGGTTTGGCTTTAATCAATACGCTGACTGCAATTAAGTCAGGCATGACCTACATTAATACCTCCATTTTAGGTTTGGCCGAAAGGTCGGGAATTACTTCTCTCACTGCGCTTTTATTTAATCTTTATTTGGATCATCCTGAGCTTGCTCCGTACGAGAACGGTACAGGGCTCGAAGGGTTTGATTTGTTTTCTTCTTATTCATTAAATGTCTTAATGGCCTCGATGATGAAGATGCAGGTTCCTGCTATAGAGCCGGTAAGTTTAACCAATCGTACTCATGCCGCCGGTGTTCATACGAATGCGGTTTTAAAAAATCCTTCAGTTTATGAAGGTTATCATCTGGAAAATTTCGGCGTCACTGAAAGGCGGTTACTCCTTGGGCCTTTAAGCGGGAAGCATGTAATTCAGTATTATTTAACTGAAGTTTTAAATTATTCAGCGGTGAGTGAAGAGATGGCGGAGAACATTACTAAGAAGTTTAAAATGGCGGCGACTAATTTAAAAGGAAAAGAAGCACCAACTTTACTTTTAGAAAAAATTGCGAGGAAAAGTGGCTTACAAAAGAGAGACAAACTTCAGAATCAGGTGGAGGATTTAAGATAAATATTCATTGCTTCATTGATCCATTGTTTTATTGATAATTGTTATCTTGCTATCCTTGTTACCAAGGATGCGAAGATATTGATAAAAATTCGCGGTCGTGAGAAATTATCAATCTTTGTGCATTTGACGTGAACTAAAGTTCACTACTACGAGTTTTGAAATAATGAGTTTTTGATAATATCGACTAACAATGGAGAAGAGTTAGGCCAAATTTTGCGTTCTATACTTTTTTAATTTTTCCAAGATACTCTCAAATTCTGCGATTTGCCTAATCTTATTAATATTAAAGGAGGGTTAAAAGATATTAGAGGAAGATAGAAAGAACATAGGTTAGGATTTTTGAATTAATTTTGAGGTAGGAAAGTATAAAATGTCTTCGATATTAGTGGTATTTGCAAAAAGCATTGAGAGCCGGTCAATGCCCAGGCCAATTCCGGTGCAGTCGGGAAAGTTTTTGGTGGCCTTGATTAACTCTTTATCGTAAGGATGTAAAGGTAAATTATTTTTCTTTCTAAATTCTTCTTCCTTTTTAAAGTTTTCTTCAAGAACTTTGGCCTCAGTCAGTTCTGTATAAGCGTTCCCAATTTCCATGCCCCCGATATAAAATTCGTAGCGTTGACTAAACCCATTCGACTCACTTCGTTCGCTCAGAAGCCCTTTTGGATTGCATAACTTACATAATGGGGACAATTGGGTTGGATAGTCAAAAATAAAAACTGGTTTATCTTTAGGTAAATTACTTTCAATCTCATTAATAAAAATTTGTGTGTAAAGCGGTTCCCAAGTCGTAATGCCCTCGGTATTGTAACCTTTGTCTTTAGCAGTTTTAATAATACTTTCCGTATCCAAATTTTTGGAAAGATCCATTTGGGCATATTTGAAAAAAAGTTCTTGTAAAGTAAAGCGGTGCCAGGAAGGGGTAAGGTCTATTGCTTGTCCCTGGTAAATTAGTTTGTTGGTAATAGGTAACTTAAGTTGCTTAAGTAACTTACGATAGGTCGAAAGGACTAAATCTTCCGTTGTCTTGGCAATATCCTGGTAGTCTTTCCCCATTTCATACCACTCAAGCATCGAAAATTCTAAATTATGAGTCGGGCCAATATCTTCCAGATCACGAAAAACTTTGCTGACGGCGAAACAATTGCCGATACCTTCGGCAATTAATTTTTTTAAAGAAGATTCAGGCGAAGTGGCGAGATAGAAATCAATTCCTCGCTCTTGCCAGCGGGTTTTCATTGTATAAAGATTAGGCTCCAGCGGCACTTGAGTGAGTAGGGTTGGGGTTTCCACTTCATGAAAGCCACGATCTATAAAATAGTTACGAATGGCCTGGACAACATACTCTTTGATGAAATAAGATTGAAAATTCATAATAATAAACTCAAAGTGCAAAACTTAAAAGTCAAAACTATAGCTTAAAAGTAAAAATTTCGAGGAAAAAGTTAAAAAAAGTTTTAAGCTTTACGATTTAGTTTTAACTTTTGAACTTTGACTTTTGACTTTGTTTATTAATTTTACCACTTCCTGGCAATTCTTAACTCCTAATTCTTTAATATAGCCGCATAAAAATTCTGGCTGGCAACAACCGCCACACTCACCACATTTTTGACAGGGAGTAAGTGATTTTTTAAAATTTTCCAAGATTTTGTCAATAGGGTCAGTTATTTTGGCAATGGGAATGGAAGATTCACAGCAACCATAGATTTGGCCGTCTGATTGCAAAGACAGCTGGAAACAGCCAAAATTTTTGTCTGGAATCGAAGAATAATTTTTCTTGATATCTAAGATTTGGTCAGGGGCTAGGCCAGGAAAATTAAGTTTTGGGTTAAAAAAGGAAGTCTTTACTGTTATATAGTTAAAATTTGGGGGATTTGAGGGTTTGGAGGGGAAAAGACAAGAACAAAGATAGTCAGAGAAAGAGTCTTTGTAGAGGTAAGAGGCGGGGGTAACAAGAAACATGATTTCTGTTGGGAAGCCTAAGGATAAAGCCTTTTTAATAAATGAAATGCTCTTTTGAAAATTGCCCTTACCTCTATTAGCATCATGGATTTCTTTCGGCCCATCTAAAGAAACCAAAAGCTGACAGTTTCGGGGATCATTTATTTCTTTTAACTGGTCTATGGTTCCATTCGTGATTATTGTGATGAAAATTTTCATTCGTGTTAATTCGTTAATTAATTGGTGAAAATTCCGTTTTCCAAAGACTTCGCCGCCGCAAAATAAAACTGACTTTAAATTAACCTGTTTTTGGTAGCGGTCAACAAAATCAAGTATTTGCTTGTTACCAAGGATGTTTCGCGTTTTTCGAGTATAACAAAGAGAACAATTAAGATTACAACTCTCCAGTGGAGAGATATAGATATTCTCTAAAGTCTGGTTAATTTGGGAAGAAGTAACCATTTTTATTGTTATATTGCTAAATTGTTATCTTGCTAAGAACGATGAACTGGCTACATTTTAACATGGCTTTAGTCTGCTTGTATGGACATACAAGAAACAGGCGTGAACTATCTTCGACGGCGCTCAGATCAAGCAAGTTCACTATTACGAGAGTGATCAGGAATTAGGAATAAGATACTTTTTTCTTACCCTTTTCTTCCGCCTCTCTGATGAGGATGTTAATTCTAATTATTAGCTTAGAAGTGTGATCTAATCTTTTTTAAAGATAATGCAAAAAAAAATTTCTTTAAGTCCAAGGTTAATTTTAATTATTATTCTATCTCTTTTGGCAAGCTTGGCGCTAATTTCAGATTTGAAAGCTGTCTTTTTTTTTCCTTTTGGAGAGAATCTAGAGTTGGAAGTAATCCCTTCATTTCAAGATATCTCCCCAACACCAATTCTTAAGCCAGAAGACCAGGAAAAAGCCACTGCCGATTGGAAAGTTTTTCGTAGCAGTGATGAAAGTTTTCGCTTCCTTTATCCATCTTCCTGGAAAGCAGTAATGCTAGCCACTAGCTCCGGAGTCTTAGGAGTTTCTGGTTTTGTACTTCAGGCTTGGACAGTGGCAAACTATGACTTTTCACAAAACACCGGGAATATCCCGAAGGAAGCGGTTAGAATTGACTTTGAAATTGTCACGGAAGGTAAAAAACAAAGCCTAGAGGAATTTTTGGATTGTAATAATGCGAATATCTTGGAATGCACTCAAAAAGAGATTAATGGGGTAACTTATCAAACGATGAAAAGCCGTAATCGTTTTGGCGGAGAGACGTTGGTCGCCATCGCAATTAAGGACAATAAGATTTATAAAATTTCCGGTTTAATCCGTGGGGATAGTAATAAACAAGGTAAAGAAGAAATGGAAAAAATTATCAATAGTTTTGAAATTATCCAAACAATTTAAGGCTGACCTTGGTTACCACCCTAAAAATTACACCTTTAGCGGTGTAATTTTTAGATTTTGAAAGAAAATATTTAACGAGATTGCTTTTCTTTTGGAGCAGCTTTTTGTTGTCTTGGTTGTCCTCTTTCCTCAACATTGATATCGCTTTCAACGTCAATTACTCCACGGCTCCAAAAAGCATCAGCATAAGCCAGGGGCTTACTTCTTTTATTTTTGACCGTACCCGATAAACGGACAACTCCGTCCTTGACGTTTAGTTGGATATTATTGACATCACTTTGGGGAATATAAGGGTCCGCCGCAATGGTGTCACTCACCAGGTCTAGAATTTCATTATCTTCTAAAACCAAATTATTATTATAATCATAAAGGTCAGTATAGTCAGTAAAGCCGTAAGGATATGCTCCAAGATATGGAGGATAATAACCTGGACCGGCAACATAAGGTGCCCAGGGAAAACCACATGAATTTGGAAACATTAATATTCACCTCCTCTTCATTCTTCAGAGTATCTTGCCGGATCAACGTCCAAACCTTTCCGGCAAGATAATTTATAATCTGATTTAATATTTTTTACTTTCTTCCGTGTTGTCCATATCATATTGTCTTGTAATTAATTCAAAGTGTGATTCGGGTAAGCAGTCGGTAAGTTGATTTTTAAATTTTTAATATCCACATCGTTCACTCCTGGAGTTTGTAGAGCATCCATATAGGCAAAAAATTTACTGGAGCGGTTTTTAGCTTCGCCTGATAGGGTAATATTAAATTCTTTGCTTTCGATTTTAATATGATCTTTATCTGTTTTGGAAATGCGAGGATCATTATAGATGCTGTAGACAACGTTTTCCGCCAGATCTTCATCAGTAAGAAGCTCTAAGTCTAAAACACTATAATTGGCACAAGTTCCTTCAGAATAAGAATCATAAGAAGGAAGGGGAAAAAGAACTCCATAATTTTGTGGGTGATACCAATAACCCCATTGATAACCTAACATGGGGATACAGTACAGACTAATTTAGGCAAAAACGTGATAAATTCGTAAGTGCTGCTTAAGAATGGTTTAATTTTTAATTCTTAATTTTTAATTTTAAATAAATATCTTAATTTTTGAAAATTATTAAATTTGTTTTTGATTAAAAATTAAGAATTAAAAATTAAAAATTTCCCCCTTCTATCCTTGACAGAAGAAGAATAATTGCTAAAATGCTTTTCTCAGATGACAAAAAAGATGCGTTTTTTCCTTTTCCTGGTTCTGGCCACTTTTGTTTTTGCCTTCCGCCATGAGTTAGGAGCAGTTTCCACCCAAGCGGCTTCGCCCTTTGTTGCAAATCCCTTTTTTAATTCCACGGTTTGGGAGAGACAAGTGCCCTCAATTTTTAATCGAGTGGCTACTTGGTTAAAAAATAAATTTTTGGCCTATTTACCGCCAACTATGGTTATTGTTAAACCACCGGAATTTCCCCAAACTCCTGATTTTCCAGAACTGACTTTGACACCAACAACCACTTTGACGCCTTCACCAACAATTACGCCAACATTAATACCAACGCCGACAGTCGAAATTACGCTGACACCGACAACAACGCCAACGGCAACTGTCACTCCAACTTTGACTTTAACTCCAACGCCGACGAGTGTACCGACATCGACTCCCATCCCCACACTGACACTAACCGCCACGCCAACACTTGTGCCAACTGTCCAGCCAACAGCCACTACTACTCCGATTCCGACTAATGTTCCTCTAACCGGTGGTTATCAAGTTCAAAACGGAGTAATTTATCATGACAGTAATAAATTGGCTCTCAATGGAGTGAACTGGTTTGGTTTTGAAACAGCGAATAATGTTGTCCACGGTCTTTGGTCTAGAAATTATAAAGAAATGATTAAACAAATGAAGGATTCTGGTTTTAATGCAGTGAGAATCCCTTTTTGTCCTAATACCGTGGCTAATCAATCAATTTCTGGGATTGATTATTCTCAAAACCAAGATTTACAAGGTTTAAGCAGTTTGGATGTTTTGGATAAGATTGTCCAGGAACTTGATAACCAAGGAATGTATTTTGTTTTAGATCATCATCGGCCTGATTGTAACGCGATTTCCGAGTTGCCAACGATTCCGGGTTATTCAGAATCACAATGGATCGCTGATCTAGTAACCATGACTAAACGTTATGAAAAGTACGATAATTTTGTGGGCATGGATCTTAAAAATGAACCTCATGGAGCAGCCACTTGGGGAACAGGGGACGCGACTGATTGGAAAGCAGCTGCCGAGCGGGCTGGCAAAGCCGTACTGGAAGCTGATTCCAAGATATTGGTTTTTATCGAAGGGATTCAAAATAATCCAAGCTGTTCTAATAATGGCATTGCCCATTGGTGGGGAGGTAATTTAGAACCGCAAGCCTGTTATCCTCTTAATCTGCCCAACGAAAAGCTGGTGCTTTCGCCTCATGTTTACGGACCAGATGTTTTCGGCCAGGATTATTTTAATGATCCAAATTATCCTAACAATTTGCCTTCAATTTGGGAAGCTCACTTTGGCTTCTTAGCTGGGAAAAATGCTTTAGCCATTGGTGAATGGGGAGGTAAATATGGTGCTGGTAGTCCCAAAGATAAATCCTGGCAAGATGCTTTGGTGAATTATCTAGACCAAAAAGGGATTTGCAACAGCTTTTATTGGAGTTGGAATCCTAATTCCGGAGATACGGGCGGGATTTTGAATGATGATTGGCAAACAGTGCGCCAGGACAAAATAGACTTACTGCAGAAATATGCCAGAGAATGCCATCAATAAATTTTAAATTTTACTCATTTCTTACTTCTTACTAATCTCCGTTTGAAAGTATGAATTTATTGTAAAAAGGGAGGTGAAAATTATGTGTTATTGCTGTGGTTGCGGAATTCCAGATAACGACAAGGGTGATAAGCGCCATATTACCGATAAAACTTTTATTGAGGCAGCTAAGGCGGCTAAAATTCCTTTGGCTCAGGTTAAAAAGAACACCTTAGATCTTTTAAGTGAAATGGAAGAGAATGGGCAACTGGCTGAAGACAACTTTTAAAGTTATGTTTTTTCTCTGATATTTTGGTTCTAAGCTTGCGTTAGTGCGCTATACTTTAGAGGTAAGAATAATAACGAAAAGCTTATGGAAAAATGCTTGTTGGAAAAAGACCCCCGTTTTTGGATGGCCCAGGAACTTTCATTAGACGGCTTTGCCCTTTTAAAGGCTGTCCGTGATGCAAAGGGTGAAATTAGAGACTTTATTTGGGATTATCTTAACCCTGCAGCAGCCAAAATCTTCAAAGCAGAAGCAAAATTTTTTTTAGGGAAAAAGGTTTCTACTACTTTGCCAGGATGGAGAAAATCAGGGATTTTTTCTGATTGTCTTCGGGTATTTAAGCAAGGACAAGGATGCGACATTGAGGTTTCTTATGAGTTAGATAAGGCAGTTGGCTGGCTTCGGGTTATGGTGGTTAAGGTGGAAGATGGAGTGGCAGTCTTTTTACGCGATATTACTGAAAAAAAAATTTGGGAAAAGGAATTACAACAAAGTGAAGCGCGTTTTCGGGTAATCGCTGAGTCAAATATGATTGCTTTAGCCTTTTGGGATGAAAAAGGCATTATTTTGGACGCTAATGAAGTTTTTTTAAAGTTGCTGGATTACGAACGGGAAGAGCTGCTTTCCCGTACTCTGAGCTGGCGGGAACTGACGCCGAAAGAATATTGGGGAGTGGAAGAGGCAGCCAAAGAAGAAGTGAAAGAAAATGGTTCTTGTAAACCTTTTGAAAAAGAATATTTACGTAAAGATGGCCAGCGCTTATCAGTTTTAGTCGGTGAGGCACGTCTAAAGTCAATCAGTTTTGAAGGGGTGACTTTTGTGGTTGATGTCACTGAAAGGAAAGAATTTGAAAAACAAAGGGAAATCTTTTTGGGCCATGAGTTAAAAAATCCGCTCGCCGGGATTAAAGGCTTTGCTCAGCTTTCCTTGAAGCACTTAGCTGGTTCAGGTGAGGAGAAAGTTGTGGCTAATTTACAAAAGATAGAACAAAAGGTTGATTTTTTAACTAACCTTATTAATGATTTAACTGATTTAACCAGACTAAGAAACAACAAAATGGAATTTAATGATGAAGTTTTTGAATTTGATGACTTAGCTAAAGAGATCGTGGAGGATTTTTGTTTAACTTGCGAAGAAAAAGTTATTTTGGAAGGAAAAACTAAGCAGTTTCTTTTAGCTGATAAAGACAAAATTAACCAAGTTTTAATGAATTTACTGACAAATGCGGTTAAATATTCTCCACAAAAAGATAAGGTTATTGTCAGACTGGGGGTTGATCATAAACATCTTCAAGTGGAGGTTCAGGACTTTGGTATTGGGATGACCAAAGAAGACCAAGAAAAAGTATTTACCCCTTTTTACCGAACGCAGGAAGCTAAGGAGCTAACCAGTGGCGTTGGCTTGGGGCTTTATATTTGCCAGGGAATTATTAAGCATTACGGAGGAGAATTTAAAGTCGTAAGCGAAAGAGGTAAGGGCAGTATTGTTGGCTTTCAAATTCCTCTTAACCAACCAGCCGGCCAATCCAAATAAGAATGATCGCGCCAATAATGGCGATAATCAGACTGTAAATATTAAAGCCGGTGATTCCCGGAAGTCCTAAGAAACTGGCGATAAAACCGCCCACTAAAGCTCCGATTATCCCTAAAATAATGTCTACAATCAGGCCATGTTTAGACTTAGTGACCACGGTGGAGAGCCAGCCAACAATTAAACCAAAAATAATCCAAAGAATAATTCCCATTTTTACCTCCTTAAAAATACAGTTTTCTAAATTATAGAATCAGGGTATGATTCTTTGAAAAAAATTCAATATAAAGGAAGTAAGAGGGAGGTAAGGGATTATTCTTTAATCATGTAACCAAAACCACGGACAGAATGAATCAGCTTTTGAGGAAATTCAGCATCAATTTTTTTTCGCAGATAACCGATGTAAACATCCACGACCCTGGTTTCAATATCTGGTGAAGAATCCCAAAGTCGGCTTAAAATCATGTCCCTGGTTAAAATATGGCCTTTATTTATCATTAAATATTGGAGAAGTTTAAATTCCTGGGGGGTGAGGTTAACGATTTTGTTGCCTCTTTTAACTTCATGGTCAGGAAGATTAATTTCTAAGTCAGAAATTTTTAATTTACTTGCATTCCCAGGCAGGTTTCTTAAACGGGCTTTAATCCTGGCCAACAACTCATCGCCGTCAAAGGGTTTGGTTATATAATCATCTGCTCCTAAATCAAGGCCACGGACAATATTAGCCACACCTTCCTTAGCCGTGAGAATAATAATTGGCAAAATCGGATAATCTTTTTTTACTTGGCTGCAAACGCTTTCACCGTCAATGTCGGGAAGACCCAGGTCTAAAATCGCTAAATCCGGTTCAGTTTTTTTTATCTGGTTTAAGCCGTCAATTCCTTTGCTGACTGCTTGAACGCAATAACCGTTATCGGTTAAAAGTTCTTTTAAAAACTCTTTTAAATCCTGGTCGTCTTCGATAATTAAAATATTCTTCATTTTCTTTTGAGATTATATTACGCCTTCTATCATCTTTCAATCATTTCTTACAAAATTCTTACGGTCTTTTGCTTAGTGTCTTATTTTCTGGCAATAGTATTTCTTTTAGTTAAACAAAACTTAATTTTTTGTAGAGTCTGAGTCTTTATCCGAAACGCCAATTGGAAGGAAGCAGCAGAGTACAAAGGAGAATTAAAGGATTAACCCTTTGTCTTATGTACTTTGAACTTAAGTAAAGGAAGATTTCTTGAAAGAAACCTGTCCGGTACATCCTTCGGTTTCTTTCAATGACAAGCGATTATGGAAGTCGTTTGACTAAATAGCAGGCTAAGGATACCGCAAAGGGGTGGCTTGAGAGTTTCCCTTTGCGGAATCAATAAAGGAAAAGATTATGCAAGGAAAACGTTAGTTTTCCTTGCAATTAGAAAGGAGGTGAAAATGATGACCGTTAATGACAAAGGTAATCTCCAAAATGGACAAGATAACAGTTGGGGGGAACGCCCTCATCGCGGTAAGGGTTGGTTTGGTAATTCTAAAGCCCATGCTGAAGCAGGCAGAAAAGGTGGTTTGGCCCGGAGAAGAAATACTGTTGCTAATGCTTAAATAGTCTTTCGGTGCTGTCTCCTTTTTAAATAGTTTTAAACAGGCAGTCAATGAGGCTGCCTGTTTTAGTTTGGGGTAACTAAGTTTATCTGACGGAACGTTGATTTGCGGAGATGAAAAAAATCGAAGCACGGAATCGGCCAATTGGCGATCTAGCAAGATAATTCTCTCATATTGTATTATTATTTTAATAAGGAGGTGATTATGACAGTAAAAACTGTGAGTGAACATTATCGCTGTAATATCTGCGGCAATGAAGTAAGAGTAACTAAGGTCGGCGGAGGGACTTTAGTTTGCTGTGGCCAGGATATGGAGTTAGTCGGGGCAAGTGAGCAAAAGTCCATGGATGATGAGATACCGGCATAATTGGAAGTATCATCCTTCGACTCCGCTCAGGACAAGAAAGTATCAAAGGGGCTTCTGATAATTTTAGGCGTTGACTTTCGGGTTTCCTTCGTTCATTCTTAATTAATGACGACTTCTATTAATGAGTCTATCCGTGTAATTTCTCTTTTTGAAGAAGGTAAGATTAAGCCTCTTTTGTTTTCCTGGCGGAAACGAAATTACAAAATTCTTAAAACTGTTTTTTCTTATTCTAAAAATATTGGCCAGGATAAAGTCTTCTATTTTTCAGTTGACACTGGGGGAGGAGTGTTTGAGTTGGAATTTAATAGAGAGAAAATGGGGTGGAAGATAAACAAAATACTTTAATAATTGATATAAGTGCACTTCGTGCACGATATAAAGATATATGTTCGTTTCCTCGCGATATACTTTGTTGATTAACAACTTATATCTA
>JAMCYY010000088.1 GCA_023473205.1 Patescibacteria group bacterium | reverse complement strand
TCAAAGATTAAAAATCAGATAAAAGTAGAAAAACTTTGAATTTTAAGCTAGACTTTGAACTTTGCATTTTGAACTTTGAACTATTTTCCAAACTCCACCACTTCCATTTCTTTTAAAAATCTTTGCGGAACAAGTTCCCTATGTGCAGTTGTAATTATTGTCTGTTGTTTCCCTATCAATTCTAAAATATGATTTATGTGTCCCTGGTCAAGTTCTGAAAAAATATCATCTAAAAGAAGTACAGGTCTTTTTCTTAATTTTTTTTCTATAAAAAGTATTTCAAGAATTTTTAACTGGAGAATAGCAAGCCTTTGTTGTCCCCTTGATCCAAAAAATTTTATATTGCTTGTTGATTCTGATTCGTCATTAAAAAAATGAATGGAAAAATCATCTCTGTGAGGACCAACCAAAGTAACCGCTGCTCCAAGCTCTGCATCTTTATATTGCAGTAACCTTTCTATAGAAATCACACTTTTATCATAATTTACTACAAAATCAAAAATATCTTTTTTTGTATCATTAAGAAATTTAATAAATGCTTCTCTTTTATTAGTAATCAATTGCCCGTTTTCAATGAGTAAATGATCCCAAAATTCAAACTGTTTTTCATTTCTTGTCCCTTCTTCTCTTGCAATTTCCAAAAGCGCATTTCTCTGCCTTAAAGCCTTAGAATAAGAAATAAGAGCATTTTTATATTCCCTATCTACTTGTTCTATCACCGAGTCTAATAGGTTACGTCTTAAAGAAGGAGAACCGATAATAATATCCAGGTCTGATGGTGTAAAAAGTGAAACTGCAAAAACAGAGGAAAAATCTCCCCTTCTTTTTGATATTCCGTTTATTAAATATTTTTTTAAAAATGAATTATCTTTTTTTAAAATTACTTCAAGGTTTTTTTCTCCATCAACCTGAATAGTGCCCTTAACCCTTCCAATATCTTCTCCAAAACTTATCATTTCAAAATCATTTTGTGCCCTAAAACTTTTTCCTGTAGAAAGAAGAAAAATTGCTTCCATTAGGTTTGTCTTCCCTGCAGTGTTTTGACCGATAATAAGGGTTGTTTTTGACTTAAATAAGAATTCTGATTTTTTATAGTTTCTAAAATTTTGGAGAGAAACACTTTTCAGATACATCAAGTTAAAATTTTTAAAGTGAAATTATAGGTTGCAGTTTAAAATTTTGAGTTTTGAGTTATGATTTTGCATTTTGAACTTTGAATTTTGAATTTATTTCCCTATGGTTGTTCCGACAAAATTTTCTTCATCCATTGCTTTTTCCACATTGCTCAAATCTTTTCCGTTTAGGTAAACAACGTCTATATCCAAATCCGATGCTATTTTTGCAGCTATCGGATCAAAAGGTGCATGGTTTCCTGGTACCCATTCATCCCCAACCATTGCCTTGTAATCTTTCCAGGAAATTTTTTCAAAGGGTTTTGCATCCCGAAATTTATTTGGATCTTTATCAAAAACATGTGTTGCATTACTCATTTTTACTATTTTTTTAATATTATAATCTTGGGCTAAAATTACAGCATCGTAGTCTGTTGACCATCCCGGTTTCCAGCCTGCTGCAATTACAATAGGCTTTTCAGGCTTTTGGATAAATTCATAATCGTTAATTATTGTGGGGTGGGCCATTTCTCTGAAGATAGTTCTGAATAAATGAGCATTAAGACGTGTTGCGTGTATTCCTAACCAGTCTAAATCGTCTTTTTTAAGCTCGTGTCCGGTTATCTCTGCTCCTGCATCTCTATAGTGGCGGGAAAGTGTTCCTCCCCCTATTAAAATAAAAAATCGCCTATTTTTTTCGGTGACTTCTTGTCTTATAAAATCATAAAACTTCTTAATATAATCTATATCAAGACCTCCATTTGGATAAATAAGAGACCCGCCAAGCTTTAATACGATTGTCTTATCATTATCAGCCATTTTATAATTAAACCAAGTATACCAAAAAAAAGCTAAAATCTCAAAGCTCAAATATCAAAACAATTGTAAGCAAATAAATTCCTACTCCACTAAGCTGAATCCTCATAAAAAAACAATTACTTAAAGTTTTTTAGCCTTTAACTAGATTATCAGCTTGATTTTTAAGATTTAATCTTTATTCCTGACATCCTGCCCGCCAAAAGCCTGAGCTTTAGCTCTGGCAGGCGGGACAAAAAAAAGTTCCTCTTCCTCCAAGATATATTTTCTCAACAGTTCCTCCACATCGAAGACATTTTTTCCCTTTTCTTGCATAAACCAGAAAATGCTCCTGGTATTTTCCGTCTTGCCCCAATGAGTTTACAAAATTAAGCTCTGATGCTCCTCCAAATTCCAAACCTCTTTTTAATACTTTTAATATTGAATTGTAAAGTTTTTTTATTTCTTCATCTGACAGAGTATTTGCTTTTCTTCTTGGATCAATTCCTGCATCAAAAAGTCCGTCGTTTGCATAAATATTTCCAATTCCTCCAATTTTTTTCTGGTCCATTAAAAGAGGTTTTATTGGTCCTTTTACTTTTGAGATTATTTCTTTAAATTTTTCCAAAGTTAAATCTTTAAAGGGTTCAGGCCCCATTTCTTTAAAAAATGGAAGATTTTTAACTTCTTCTGTTTTTACAATTTTTACCCAGCCAAATCTTCGAAGATCTGTATAATAAAGAATTGCACCCTTATCTAAGGCAAAAATTAAATGGGTTTGTTTGTTTGGAAGCTCTCCCACTCTTTCTTTTGAAAGTGGAAGATTTTTCGTCTTTTCATCTCTGTAAATTAGTTGACCGGTTAATTTTATGTGGACTGCAATTGAGTAACCGTTATCTAAATCTATAATCAGCCCCTTACCTATTCTTCTTATTGCTTTTACTTTTGCGCCAATTATAGACGTTGTATCTCCTGAAATTATTTTCGGAAGCCTTACATCCAAGTCTTCGATCTTGTGCCCTACAAGATTTTTTTTAAGTCCTAGTCTTATTGTCTCAACCTCAGGTAACTCAGGCATATTAATAGTCCTCTAAAGAGTGAAGTGAAGGAAATGCATTTTCTGCTAAAGATTTTAATCTCCCTAAGAACGACTTTTGAACAAGCTCAACTGGCTTATCTCCTGTTTCCCTATAATCTCTTGTATTAGAGTGGTTAAAAACCACTGTTTCTTTACCATTTCTCATTATTCTTAATCCAGTTATTTCTCCAAGAACCGGATCGGTTGTTCTGACTCTATCTGCAGCAAGAATTTTTATATCTTCAATAAGATTTGCCATAATTCAGGATTATAAAGTAATTTTGAAAATTTGCAAACGAAGTTCTAAACAGCAAAATCAAGTATATCTTTTGGTTCATTTATGCTTGTTGTCTTTACTCTCTTATCTATGTTCCCAACGATTCCGGAAATTACATTTCCTCCCATCTCAACAAAGTGCCCTGCGCCATCCTGGATTAACTTCCTTGTCTGAGATTCAAAAAGAACAGGTTCTTCCATTTGTCTTGAGAGAGCATCCACAAGTTTTTCTACCGGATCAATTCCTGGACGATATATTTCTCCAGTTGCATTTAAAGAAACAGGAATTCTTACAGATGAAAAATCAGTTAATTCAATAACTTTTCTAAACTCTCTATTTGCTTCTCTCATAAGAGGTGTATGAAAGGCATCTGAAACAGGAAGATCAATAATTTTTCTTGCAATTTTTCTTTCTTTAATTCTTTCTGAAGCTTCTTCAACTGCTCGTCTATTGCCACTTATAACTGTTTGAAGTTTTGAATTCCTGTTAGCAATTCCCACATATCCAAAACCATTACTCCCCATAATCTCCTCGCAGGCAACCTGAATTTCTTCTTCATTACCACCTATTATTGCTTTCATAATTCCATCTTCCGATCTAAATTCATGCATTAATGTAGTTCTTTTTTCAACTAGTCTTAAGCCATCCTTGAAACCCATTCCGGCTCTTGCCAAAGCGGTAAATTCTCCAAGACTATGACCTGCTACAAAATCAGGATCATCCAATTTCCCTTGTTCTCTTAAGGCTTCCAGGACAGCCCAGGATCCTACAAACCTTGCAAGCTGAGCATGTTTTTGAATTAACTCATCTTCTGGGCCATTAAAGCAGATGCTGGAAATTGAATATCCTAAAAAATCATCCGCTTCCTCAAACACTCTCTTTGCTGCGTCAAATGACTCCCAAAAATCTTGTGCAAATGGAACTTTTAAAGAACCCTGTCCAGGGAAAACTTCAGCCTGTTTATTTCCAATAGGTTCTGCTTCTGGAGATTCTGTTAAAGACGGATCACCTTCTTTAAAACTCATGGATTATTATTCTAACTAACTTACTTTCCCAAGTCAATCTT
>JAMCYY010000054.1 GCA_023473205.1 Patescibacteria group bacterium | reverse complement strand
ATAGTCGTTCAAGAAGTGTGACCGATATGAATTTACTTGTTTCGCCGTTTTTTAATCAAAGTGGAGTGAAGCCGGGATTCTCAGAAGCTAAAGACATAAGAATAAAAAAAGATGGCAACTTAGATTTTAAATATAATGGTAAATTTGTAAAAACTAGTGGGGATGACAGCTTTTGCAACTCCCTTCATTTGCAAACAAAACTTGGTGCTTTAATTAAATATGATGGAAGTTTGATAAATTTTAACTTAACCCCAGAGCCGATGATTAGTTTGAGTGGACAGGATGATTGGAACTTTATCCTTTCTTTTAACACTAATGATTCTTCTTTAGAAAATAAAACTTGTAGTTTTGATTTAGTTTTTAGTGCTTGGCAGATAAATAGTGACGGAACATGGGGTTTTACTGATGAAGAAAGGTTGAGCAATAGTATTAGTTCAATCCATTGGGTGGCGCCGGTTATTTCTAATCTTCAGGTTTTTATTGGCAGTCCGGGAGATGAAAATGAAAAAACAGCGATTATAACTTGGGAGACTGATGAGTTGGCGACCAGCAATTTAGATTGGAAGACCAGTCCTTTGGATGCTTGGAATCCTCTTGCTGAAGATTTATCAGCTGATTTAACTTCTCATACCAGGGAAATCCCTAATTTAAATTCCAATACCCAATATTATTTCCGTGTAAGAAGTGCCGATACTTATGGAAATGAAAAGCAAGAAGAAGGTCAGTTTGAAACAAGTAGCCAAAGGCTAGGACTGGGGCCTTGGTCTGATGTGGTGATTAATGAGTTTTTGCCTAATCCAAGAGGGGCTGATGATGCGCCAATGCCGGATGGTGAATGGATAGAGCTTTATAATCGAGGGGATCATGCAATTGATTTAAGCAACTGGTTTTTAACTAATTCTCAATCTTCCCATAAGCTTTTAATTTCGACTGCCAATATTACTCACTCAAATCCGGGGAGTGTTGGCTTAAATATTTCTCCTGGTGAGTTTCTGGTTGTTTATCGAAACGGAAGCAGTAACTTTTCTTTGAATGACAGTTTCCTGGGTGATATTGTCACTTTGTATAGTCGTTCAAGAAGATGTCTTGGTGGATTTTGTTGGTGGGAGGAAAGTTTAGTTGATTTTAATATTTATAGTGGAATTTTAGGAGATGGTATCATTGAAAATAAGTCATTTGCCCGTTTTCCTGATGGCAGCGGCAATTGGTTTGATCCGATTCCTTCTCCTGGAGGAGCAAATATTTTAGAGGAAAACGTTCCGACGCCGACTCCTATTGTGGTTCCTGAACCGACACTTGAGATGTATTTGAATTCAAGCAAGACCGCGGTTTCTTTCAAAGTAAACAACCTTAAAGACTTTGACAAGTTAACTTATGAAATTACTTATGATTCAGTAAATGGGGAAAAAGGAATTGTTGGAAATACTGACCTTGGTGATGAGGATCTTTTTATCCGGGAAAATTTAACTCTGGGGACTTGCTCTAATATTGAAGGTAAGGTTTGTGTTTATGACCAGGGAATAACAAAAATTCACCTTAAAGTTGTCTTGAACACGGGGTTAAAGACCTTTGAAAGTGAAATTGGATATTAATGATAAAGAAAACGATTTTATTATTTTTTTTCTTATTTTTAGGCGCTGCTAGAACTACTTTAGCCGCTGATTTCAATGTTAGTTGTTCTGGTGGAGATTGTACCAGCAATGGTCTATCTCCGCTTTTTTCTGAGGATAACTGGGCGCCGGGGATGAGTGTCACGAGAACTTTTTCTGTTGTCAATGGAAACGGTAGTGACAGCTGCGATTTAAACTTAAACATTAAAAATGAAAAACAGAAAACTGTTAACCTCGCTCAAAGATTATTTACAGTTATTCAGAAAGAAGGCGGTGAGGTTTTTGGTAAAAGTGACGGACTGGGTAAAGCAGCAGCAAATAAAACTTTAGCTGATCTTTTTAGCCAAAGAAATCTTTTTTGGGAATCAATACCCGCAGGACAAACCCGGGCTTATAATTGGACAGTTACTTTTGATCCTTTGGCTGATAACGCTTATCAAAATGCTAAAGTTACTTTTGATTTTGATTTAAATTTTTCTTGCGGTTCGGCTCCGGGGCCAACCTCGACTCCTGTACCCGGATGCAGTGAACCAACATCAGGATTACCCACAAATTTCCAAGCTACTTCTGGTCCAGGAGCTGACCAAGCAACGCTTACCTGGGCTGTTCCCAATACTCCTTACTCTTATTTTTTAGTGGCTTATTCAGATAATCCTAATTGGCCGCCTAAGTGGGGGAATCCTGATGTTGGTAATGCTACCAGCTTTGTTGTTTCCGGTTTAGGGACAGGAACTTACTATTTCTGGTTAAGGGCAGGCAATGGTTGTATGTCCGGGGATTTTGTCGGACCAATTGCGGTTAGCGCTTCAGGTGCTGGAGGAGTTGCCAGTGGATTTCAGTCTGGAGTTTTAGGGGTTAAGACAGAAGAGGAGAAGGGAACTTTAGGAGGAGGAATTTCTACAACAGTAGGAGGCGTTGCTGGTGCTGTTGCTTCTGTTTGCCCTTTTTGGTGGATTGTTCTTTTAGGCCAAACAATTATTTTGGGAATTAGTTATTATTTTTGGTCTAAAAGGAAGAAACTGCCTCGTTTTTGGTATTTAGTGCCAATAACACTGGTTCTTTTAGCCTTTTTAATTGACCGCTATGCTCACACTCATTGGTATTCTCCCAGTCATTTTTGCCGTTTTGAACTTTTAATGGGAATGATTTTAGCCTATTGGGAATCTGCAGTGCTTCTTTATTGGCAGCGGAAAAAGAGCTAATATTAGCTATTCTTCAATGAAAAAGACAATTTTATTGGTAATTATCTTAATGTTTTTTGGGGTTTCGCCAATTGAGGCTAAAACTCTTCCTTCACCTTTAATAGAGGCGAGGGAATTAGTGATTGAAGAATCTGCGGAGAAGTCATTTTTTGCCGGGCTTTTGCTTAAAGCCAAAGCAGTCTTGGAAAAAAGCTCAAAAGAAAGGCAAAAGGAGGCTGACCAAATGTCTGCAAATATCATTTCTTCTCTAACTGCCTGGCTACAACAAAAATGGCAGGCAGTTTTCGTTTTTCTGTCTTCTTTATTTGATTGATTATTTTTACTTATACATTTATTATGTATTTGTCTTAAGAGTTGTTTCCATTAATTTTTACTGCCCAAATGTATTTTACTTCTAAAAAAATTTTCTTCTTTTTTTATCTTCTATCTATGCTTGACTTTTGTCCTATTATTGATTATATATTGGGCATCCTATAATTAAATATGTCAACAACTATTTGTGTTATTGGCCATACAGCGTTTAATGTTTTTCAGAACCCTTCAGGTGACTTATTTAAGTATCCTGCAGGAGCAGGTTTTGCGGTAGCGTGGAGTATGTCCAAATTTTTGCATAGAATGCATAGCGAAACAGAAGTGAATTTAATTAGTGTTTGTGGTAATGACTTCGATTTAAGGCCATTAATCGAAGCTGGTGTGGTTACAAGTTATGTCGTTACGTCTAGGGACGACAAAAGTGATATTTTTCGTATTAGAGAAGATGTCAATGGAGGAAGAACTTTTAAATCTGAAGGTAATTTAAGTGTAAGTTTCCCTAATTACTTGATTAGTTTACCAATCAATAAACCATTAATGGTTCATTTGGCGACTGCTACTCCGCAAGAACAATTAGCTTGGTTTAAAAGAATTAGGGAGTCGTGGGGAGGAGTTCCCATCTCTGCGGACACATTCGAACTTTATGTTCAGCAAAATCCGAAATTGGTGGCCGAAGTCCTTGAAAAGGTGGATTTATTTTTCGCCAACCAGGTAGAATGGACTACTCTTATAGAGAATAATCCAGAGATGGATTGGGAAAAAATACCCCCAGTAATTCTAAAGAAAGGAAGAGAAGGAGCTTCTTGTTTAATTCATGGAGAGGAAAGAACTAGGGCGCCTGCAATTTCAGTCAAAGTTGTTGATCCAACTTTAGCAGGAGAAGTACTGGCTAGCTATTTGTTAGCTAGTTTTGCCGCTCCACTAAATGAAGGTAAAAGTTTAGAGGGATACATAACAGGGGCTGCTTTTAGCTCTACTTTAAGGGAGGCTTGTCGTTGGGCTTCTTTATCGATAAGACAGGCAGGTATATTAGATTTGTTTGAAAGTATAGAGTTACGAGAGGGCGTTTATTCATCAAGAAGAGAGAGACGTTATTAATCAACAAGATTTTTTAGATGAGCCAGAGTGTTACTCCTAAAGGATTTATTACTATAGAAACAACTTTTCCTAAAACCTTAAGGCTTTTAGTTAATAAAAGCTGTAACTTTTGCTGTAGTTTTCCTTATAACCCA
>JAMCYY010000070.1 GCA_023473205.1 Patescibacteria group bacterium | reverse complement strand
CTTTTCCAGTAAAAAGAATAAAAAAAGCCCTTAAGGTTGTTTCAGGCAAATGAAGAAAAGTAAAAAAAGATTTATAAGTAAACCTTAAAGTTTTATTATCAATTGGAATATCTTCAATTTCTTTAAAAGAAATATTTGGCCATTCCTCAATTAATAAATTATTATAATTCATATTTACTTACTCTTCGAGCGACTCCGATTTAATCGGGGGAATCGAGAAGTTCTCGACTCCGCCGCGTCAGACGCGGCTTCGCTCGAACCATAATATTTTGTTGGAATGTGAACTGTTGCATTTTTAAGTTTTTTGGAAAATAACCACACTGTTTCCTCCTCCAAATCCAAAAGAATTATTCATGGCTGTTTCAGGATTAAGTTCCTGTGCTTCTTTTTTGACACAGTTAAAATCAAGGGCTTCATTAATTGGATTTTCCAATTTTAAGGTTGGGGGAACAGATCCTGTTCTTAGGGTTTGAATACATATAATTGCCTCCAATGCTCCTGCTGCTCCAAGCAAATGTCCAGTTGAACTTTTGGTTGCGCTTATTCCAACAACATTTTTTTTAATGTCACCTAAGGCTTGCTTTAAGACGTTCATTTCGATTTTGTCTCCCTCAGTTGCAGTTAAATGCCCATTTATATAAATTGTTCTTCCAAGCCCTTTTGCTTTTGCCCTATCAAGTGCTCCCCACATTGCTTTTTCAGAGCCAACTCCATTGGGAAAAACATTGCTGGAAGCATCAGAAGTATTTTTGTAACTTAATAATTCAGCAAGGATAGGAGCGCCTATTTTTTTGGCGTAATCAAGCGTCGTTAAAACTAAAGTCGCAGCTCCTTCACCCATTACAAAACCATCAGCTGATTTATCAAGGGGCCTGGAAGCAATTTTTGGATTTGGCTCAGGATCAAGAGATCTTATCACGTCAAACATTGCCGATCCAACCGGGACACAAGTTGCCTCAGTTGCTCCGGTAATCACGATTTTTGCATCCCCGCATGCTAATTCTTGAAAGGCAGAGCTTAGAGCTTTGTTACCCGTTGCACAAGCATCGCTTATGGAATGTGCTGATCCATAAATTCCATAAGCCATAGAGATTGCTTTGGCAGACCTTTCGGGCAAAGCCTTAAGAATATCGCTTGTTATTGCCCTGCCTTTTGCATCCAAGCTCGTTTGGACTTCGCCAATTTGTGATCCTCCGCCAATCCCTGTCCCATAAATTATGGATACGTCATCAGGATCAACTTTCTCTTCATTTATTTTCCATGTTTTGTCCGTGTTTTCATTGTTTGGAACTAAAAGTTTAGCTTGCAATAAGGCTTCATGTGTTGCTGCTAAAGCAAATTGGGCCGATCTATGCAGATTATTTTTTACTTCTTTTTCAGGATAAATGCCCTTTAATATTTCTTGGGGATTAAATCCTTCTACGGTTGCAGCAACACTTGCTTTAATCCTTGGATATTCTTCATATTGATGTTTTTTAATTCCTGTTTTTCCATTGATCATGTTTCTCCAGGTTTCATAAACATTTAATCCCAGTGGAGTAATAGCTCCTATTCCAATTACAACAATTCTGGTAGTGGGATCAATTTCTTTCGGAGAGGGTTTTTCAAAACGCAAATCTTTTGTCCTTGCTTTAGGGCTTCTTGTGAATTCTTCTCTTGATCTGCGAGTTAATGCTAGTTCTAAAAATGCTACTGACATATTACATTCACAGTAAAACAGAGAAGAAAAGAGTCCACAGTGGCAGTGAATACTAAAAGTTTGTTTGTATCTTACTTAAAATGAGTGTTTAAAATAACAGAAGATTTGTAAGGCGTATTACAATTCTACCTTAAAGTTTTGGTTTGGATAGAGGAGTAGTTATATAACTTTTTGAGGTTTAAAACAGTTATTTTGCCTTTTTCTATTTTAAGTATTCCTTCTTTTTCGAGTTCTTTCATGGCTCCTGTTACTGTTTCCCTGGCGCTTCCGACAAATTCGGAAATAAGCTGATGGGTAAAAGGAATGGGAAGAGTTATAAAACCATTGTTTTTCCTGCCAAAACGGGCTGAACAATCAGAGAAAAAGCTGGCAATTCTTGTTTTGGCATCTGTTGTAATAAAGCCTTCAAGCTTTCTTTCCGTATAATTTAACCTTTTGATAAAAACATGCAAAAGATCGATTAGATACTCGGGATAATTGCAAAGAATATCAAGGTAATCTTTGCGGCTTACAGTAACTATTTCCACATCTGTAATGGCGAGGGCATTGTGCTTTAAGCATTGATCCAAGGAGGTTAAGGCACGGATTCCCAAGATACCGCCAGGTCCATAAAGATAAATAACAGTATCTTTGCCATCCTCTGATAAATGGTAAAGTTTTACAAAACCGCTTTTAATAAAATAAAGCTTGTTTGGTTCATCTCCTTCGTAGAAAATAATGTTTCCTTTTTTGATTAGAAGAGGAGAACGTTTGGCAAATTGTTTGAAAAAGGGGATAAAATTAGGATCTTCCCAAATCTTGGAAAGTCTTTCTCTAAGGTTTTTATTCTCTTCCATCAACCAGGATTATAACATACCTTTGCGCATTTAACTAAAATCTTTTATAATGCCAGATTATGAGGGAAAGAAAACCGATACCGGAAACTATTTTGCGTTATTCGGAGAGAGAGGGATTAAGAAAAACAGCTCTTATTTTCCCTGGGCAAGGAGTTCAGGAGGTTGGAATGGGTAAAGAATTTTGTGCGGTTGATGCTCTTTCGGGAGAAGCAATATCTGAAAAATATCCTGAGGTAGCAAAACTATATAATGAAGCAAAAGAAATTTTAGGCTATTTTCCTTTTGACCTGACAGAAAATGATCTTAAAGAAACCCGCTTTGCCCAACCAGCTATTTTTATTTATAGTGAAGCCTGCAGATTGGTATTTATAAAAGAAAGAAAAGCGGCCGGATTAACAGAAATAAGGCCAAGATATTATGCAGGCAATAGTTTGGGAGAATTTAATGCGCTTTTGGCAGCAGGTGCTTTTGAGTTTAAAAACGGATTGAAGCTTGTAAAATTAAGAGGAGAAAAAATGCAGGAAGCATGCGAAGAAAGGCCAAGCGGACTAGCTGCCTTTTTAAGACCCTCGGGGGATGGTGTAGATCCTGAAGAAAAAGAACTTTTTGAAAGATTAAAAACTGAATTAACAATGGCAGAAAGAGGGCTTTATTTGGAAGCGGAAAATTCCGAGAGTCAATTTGTTTTTGGGGGTTTAAGAGAGAACCTTGAGGAGGCAAGAAGATGGTTGACAAGTGAAGGTTATTTGCAGACAGGATTTAGAATGGTTCCTCTGAATGTTGCAGGAGCTTTTCATTGTGAATTGATGGCTTCCGCTTTACCTGATTTTACAGACCTCCTAAAAGAGTTAAAAAGAAAGGGCAGAATTAAAAAAACAAAAGCTTCGGTTATTGCAAATACAACTGGTAAACCAATAAGCACTCCAGAGGAAATTGAAAAAGAATTAATTGACCATATGGTTAAGCCGGTTTTATGGAAAGATACAGTGGGTTTCTTGGAGGAGGGAGTAGCTTCAACAGTGGAATTCGGGAAAAAAGCAACATTATCAAATATGATGAAAAATAAGGGAATAATTGCCGGAGTAGCTGCAGTTGGAGTGGCGGCAGGAATTGCTACTGTTTTATACTTTAGAAATAGGGAATCTAAGATAGAATAGAAAAATAGGAGCGGGGTCTGCTTAAAGCAAACAAGTGGTGTTGTAACACCAAATACCCTTTTGGGCACCGCTCTTATCTTCTTGTATTCAGTTTTACCAGAATGGGGGGATGCTCGTCTTTGAGCGTTTTGTAACACCTTTGTTACTTTTACAGCCAAAAGGCCTATTTCTGAGGCATATCCTCCGGGTTCCAAAAGCTGCTTGGAGTTATACGCCAGTCGGGGACATCTCCTTTCCAACTATTTGGAGCATTCATGCTGTTGAAATAGATTACTCCTTCAAGAGACGGATATTTACCAAATGAGTTCAGCGCATCCTTCAGCCATGAAGTTTGGTACTGTTCATTGGTATTTCCGTCTTCGGAGACGCCAAGTTCGGCGATAATAATCGGTTTCCCATAGATTCCCATGTACTCGAACTTATCGCTGAAAAGCTCATCGAATGAGCGCGCCTGAGGAAAATACTCAAGATCCCATTTCTCATATCCAAGAACTGTTACGCCGATAAAATCAACGTATTCGTCTCCAGGATAGTAGTCTTGGGCTTCTTTGTTTCCCGCAGGAGACCATATCCAGCGAACATTCGTTGTTCCAAGGCTGTCAAAAATCCCGCGATAATGACGGTATACTGCAATGTATTCATCAGAATTGCCTTGGGGCCCATGGGTAAT
>JAMCYY010000019.1 GCA_023473205.1 Patescibacteria group bacterium | reverse complement strand
TCGGGGCGTCTCTACCCTGATAAAATCCCGCTTTCAGGCGGGATTTTGGTTTTTGATTCCCCAAGTGATTTTCCATTAAAGTAAAGCAAAGTAAAGAAATTTCATCGTGGAAATTATTTAAGGCTAAGGCTTTAATTATCTTATCTTTTTCTATCCAGGATATTTCTTGATTTGATAAGCGATACATTAACTCTGCTTCGTCTTTAGGTAAAAGATATTCTTTTAAATAAGAAAGGAAAACGGTATAGTCTTGTTTGTCTTGAAAGATAGTTCGTTTTTCAACACCTCGATTATAAAGATGATAATAACCATTTTTTAAGTAATTTTTTACTGAATTTTTAGCAGGCATTAATTTATATATTATCTTACATTTTCTTGTTCTGCAAGGTCTCCCCTTGGAGATTTTTGTGCCTGCAAGGGGAGGCCTTGGGGAATCACTTGGGGAATCAAAAACCAAAATCCCGCCTGAAAGCGGGATTTTATCAGGGTAGAGACGCCCCGACGGGGCGTCTCTACAAAATACATTTATTTTAGTTCAACAGTTGCACCAGCGGCTTCTAATTTCTTTTTTGCTTCTTCAGCAGTTGATTTGTTAACGCCGGTTAAAATTTCTTTAGGAGCGGCTTCAACTAAATCTTTAGCTTCTTTAAGACCTAAAGTTTGGTTAATCTCTCGGACCACTTTTATGACCGAAATTTTCTGGGCACCGGCATTCGTGATGACCACATTGAAAGTGGTTTGCTCTTCCTTTGGTTCACCAGCAGCTGGGGCTGCGCCTGCAGCGGGAGCAGCAACTGCCACTGGAGAGGCACTGACGCCAAACTTTTCTTCTAAAGCTTTGACTAAATCAGCCAATTCCAAAACTGAAAGTCCTTCGATCTGGGTTAAAATTTCTTCAACTTTAGCCATAATATTTTCACCACCTTTTATTTTTTTGATAATCTTTTTATTATCAATAATTGTTAATAACTTTTCTTGTACATTAGCTCAAAAGTCAAAGCGCAAAACTATAACTTATCCTTCGACAAGCTCAGGATAATGCTGAGCAATGTCGAAGCATTAAAAGTTAAGAGTGTTGAAGCTTTACGCTTTTAGCTATAGTTTTGCCTTTTGTGTTTTAAGCTTTGCACTATTACTGTTTTTTATCTCTAATTTGTCCAAGAGCCATCACTAATTTTTGGATATTCCAATTTAAGGCATAAACCAATTTTTGCGGTTGGCTAGCCAGCATGCTGACTAATTTCGCTTGCAACTGGATTTTCGGGGGTAAGTTAGCAAAGCGGTTTAAATCTTCCGCAGTTAGAATTTGACCTGTCATAAAGCCAATTTTCAAAGGGAGTAAGTTTAAGCCTTTACCAAAAGTAACTAATTCCTTCAAAGGTAAAATTTCATCTTTATTGGCAAAAACAGCCAAAGTTGTCCCGGCAAATTTATTTTTATCAACTTTATATTTATTGGCTACTAAAGCACGGTACAAAAGGTTGTTTTTGACTACCTGCAGTTCGCCGCCAGCTTCACGGATTTTTTGTCTAAGCTGGGTTACATCTTTGACTTTAATGCCTTTGTAATCAACTAAAGCCACTGATTTGGCAGATTTAACTTTATTGGTAAGGCTTTGAACCTCAGTAATTTTATTTTGTTTCTTCATGGGAATATAATATTTACAAATTTTATAAAAGCAATAATTTTTTTTAAAAACAAAAAAACCTCGTCTCCGAGGTTCAAAGCATCAATTACTAATAGCTAATTGCTGACAATTGTTTTCCCTCGGTAAGCTCTTGTTGCAAGAATTATCCGGCTTTGCCGGACTTACTGTCTTTAGGACAATAAAGTAATTTTAGCATAGGAAAGAAGGTAAAGCAAGACTGACTATTTTGGCAAAGCGTAACTGCCTAAGCCTTTGCTTTGAGGGGCAAGCAGTGGAACTTGGCCTTCACCGGTAGTCCAGAGAGTATCTTTTTTCGCTTTTATCCAATAGCCTTGATTACTTTCGATTGATTTTAAATTATTAAGAAAGGGGGGAGCTTGAAAATTATATTTTTGCCAGGGATTTTGAGGATTTTGGCCATTATAAGCATAGATAATTTCTAAATCTTTACTAATAGCTTTAAAGCTATCTTCGACTGAAAGATTATAGTTGTACCATGGAGGGCCAACTAAATTCCAACCTTTTTTTAGAGCTATGGCTGAAGAAGGTTGGAATTTTAACCCCCAAAGAACCAAATTAGCTTCCTTAGTCATTTTGATCCAGATACCTTCTCCAGGAGAAATAAGAGTGTCTGTTACTCCTGGGTTAGAACAAGAAAATGTCTGCATCTCTTCAGGTTTAACGGCATTGGGTTTTAAAATTTCTACCTTTTCGCAGCTGCCCTTTAGTGCCTTTATTATTTTTAAAATCCCGCCTTTGGTATTCGGCTGGATGAAATTTGGAAAATCAATCGGCAAAGAGATTAAATTCCAGCCTTGAGAAAGGTGCTTTTCCATGGAACCTAAAAGTGAAAGGGGAGAAGGGAGATTAACCATGGTTTTATTGATAAAAGGGGAAGAAGCCACGGCGGTTTTTTCCGGATTTTGCGGCGTTTGGGAAAAACCAATATGGGGAAATAAACTGCCGTTTCCGATGACAGAATTCTCTGCATTTGCTTCCTGTTGATCTGGTAAATCGCCGATAGTATGCGTCATTTCATGAGCAAATGTTCCCAAAAGATTTAATTGCCGACAGTCAACTTGATAAAAAGGACAGGTATAATTAACATCCAGTTTAAAAACATTTTTTTGAAAAAGAGGTGAAAGATAGGGAAGGCTTAAAAAGGACATATTAATGTTTTCAAACTCCCGTGCACCAAGAGCGACATAACCATTTTGTGGTCTTCCCTGATAAAAAACCAAAAGAATATGTTTAACTGCTTTGGCGCCGCCAACCGGATAACCGGCTTCTTTTAATTCACTGATGACATTATAGTAAGTAAATTGGACTTTAAGGTCGGCTTTATACAGTGGCTTATCATAAGCGGTGGTCAAATATTTGCCGTGGTAAATTTGAATAGGTAGATAAGTAAAGGTTCGGCTGTCGAGTCTCGCCGCATACCAGGCTTGGACAAACTTGATCCAGGAATCAATTTGAGCAATAGAATTTTGCTCCGGCACTGTCTGATCCTTGGGAACAAAGACAATGGGAATGACGCTGTAATCGGGGAAATCGGCTAGGCTCAGTGTTGGTGTTTGACCAGCGGCTTTAGTAATATAAGATAAATTGAAAAAAAGACAAGCAAAAATAGCGATCGAAGAAAAAAGAGAACCTAAAAGAAAAATTGTTTTTTCAGCTTTGGCTAAAAAGGAGGAATGATTCTTCTCTAACATGGTTCCATGGTATCAAGAAGAGTTTCAAAAAACAAACCTAACTTATTAAGCGAAGTTGACCTTAATCCCCGGGCTCATGGTGGACTTAATGACCGCTTTTTTGATATTTTTGGGGTTAATGGCTTTCACCATTGCCTCAAAATTAGCTGAAAGTTCTTCCTCGGGTTGGCTTAATTTGCCAATTGCCGTATGGATTAAGGGAAAATCTTTTTCTGTTTTAAAGTGAACTCCGTTGTCAGCAAAATTTGCCAAAGCTTTTTGCGGATCCGGGACCAAAGTGCCGTTTTTCGGGTTAGGCATTAAGCCTTTTGGCCCTAAAAGCTTAGCAAAGGGTAAAATTTTGGGCATATCAGCGGCACTGGCCAATAAAACATCAAATTCAACTTTTCCGGCTTTTAAAGCTTCAGCAACTTCAACGCTGAAAACAACTACTTTTCGAGCTTTTCCTTGAAAGAAGGGAAGACGGGCATCACCGGAAAGCCCTTTTTCCAGGACATTGAAGTGGGCTTCAACTGTTGGTGTAAATTTACCCAAAGAAACCTTTTTAAGAAGTACCAAGGCTTCTTTAAGAGTATAAGTTTTATTTTGGTCAACCATTTTTCTCTTTTCTTGATATTTTTTTCCACGAATTCTTGGTTTTTTTGATACCTCTGATACTTCTGATACTTCTGATACTTCTAAACTTGCTTCATCAATAATTGGCCCGGCTGACATATCAGCAAATTTCTCACCCTTGCCGGATGATTTGGCTGTCTTTTTAACTTCTGTTTTCTTTTTAGGCATACTGATTAACAATTTTTTAATAAGCAAATACTACAAATTCAAATGCCAGAAATAACAAATGTCAAATAATTTGAAATTTGTAATATTTAAAAATTTGATATTGATTTGTAGTATTTGTCATTTGTTTATTTGTTTATTGAATTTTAATACCCATGGAACGTGCTGTACCTTCAACTGTTTTTTTGGCGGCTTCCAGGTCAGTGGTATTTAAATCAGCGAGTTTTTCTTTGGCAAT
>JAMCYY010000096.1 GCA_023473205.1 Patescibacteria group bacterium | reverse complement strand
CGGAGTTCCTTTTAGAGAATACCAAAGAAGAAAATATGAATTTTATAATCGAATCTTGTTACAATAAATATATGATTAAAAAGATTTTAATTGTCTTCTGGTAAACTATTTACACTTTCCGGCGGTCGCAAGGCAAATCGTCCTAACCACTCGCTGGCTGGCGTATTAAAATCAAGCGGCCAGCGGGCAATTGGCGCTGTATTCTTCTTCGAGACTCCAGGTAATTTAAAATAGACTTGAAAAAGTTTGGCAATCGCTTTACCCGACGTCTCGTTTGGCTTTCCCTTAAGCTCAACTACTAACATCTTTTGGCTCGCCATCGTTTTTACTTTTGGTTCTTTTAAATATTCAAAATCCTTAAGTTTGGGCATTTGAAAACTAAAAAAGAAATATCCTCCAACAAAACTAACAATTAGTAAAACACCTAAGACAATTAAAATCTTTTTAATCATATATTTATTGTAACAAGATTCGATTATAAAATTCATATTTTCTTCTTTGGTATTCTCTAAAAGGAACTCCGTTAGCCTTACTCTTTAACTCTTCATATTCTTTCAGTAAATCAACATTGTTTTTTAGAAGATCAAAAACTTTTAGCTGTTCTTGAAAACCAACACTCTCTTTATCGGTTAAATATAATTCCACCTCATAACCCTCTTTTTCAAAACTCCACTTAATCGAGGTTCCCTTAATAATTGGTTCGCCAAAAATCTTCACCAGCCCCGGTAATTGTTTATCGAAATTTTCAGAAGTACTAAGAATATTAATATCCAAATCATCTTGGCCAGAAATTCCTAAAGCAGCTGCGCCAATAAACAAAATCTCAAGTTCAGGAAAGGTTTCCTTAATCTTGGAAATAATCTCCTCCGCCACTAATTTTGCTTTGGAATTATAAGGAAAAATCTTAACGACTTTATCTTCAGGAATAGTCAATAAATATTTCTCTTGATTTTGAGTAAGCATGAAAAAACAGCAATTTTATATCATCAATTCTTCAACCAACTCTTTGAGTTCTTTTTCCAAACTGGGATTAAAGCCGTTTTCAAAAATATCATTCATGTTGCCATTTAACTCACTTTTGCTTTTCAGACTTTTGGTGCCCACGACATTCATGCCAATTAGTCGGCAGAAATTATCAGCGACATTGGTTGTACAGATCTTAGTCTCTTCTGGACTTTCAGCTCCGACACAAACCACAATCGCTTTTTTGCCTGCAAACTCTTTATCTTTACCTGCGGTATAGAAAATACTACATCGGTCAATAAAATCTTTTAAAATACCTGGGGGCATATTGAAGTAATTGGGGCAAGCAAAGACGTAGCCATCAGCTTTTTCAAATTTGTCCGCAACCTCGTCAAAATCATCGTGCAGCTGGCACTTTAGCTTGTGGTTACAATACTCTACACAGCCATGACAACGCTCAATCTTTTTCTCCCGAAGCAAAACAATCTCATTCTCTACTCCTTTTTCTTTTAAAAACTGATCAACTTTGTTAATAATTGTTTCGGAATTACCTTTTCTTGGACTGCCGCAGATTGAAATAATTTTCATAAGTTTGTTTAGTTAATAAAACTAGTATGCGATAAATTATACTCTTACTTAAGATACAATTTATCTTAAAAGATTCAAGAGTGGCCCAAAACCATAAAATTTACGTTGGCTACCTTTAATTTCAACAGAAAAAAGAATTTTTTCATTTAAGAATAAACGCGTCAAACGAATTGCCGTCATTCTTCCCGTCTTCATGGTTTCAATTATTTGGGGCACGCTAAAAATTGGGTGTCCAAAAGTATAATCTAGAAAAGGGATTAAATATGGTGACTTAGTAATCTCAAAGCGTCCTTTTATCTCATCATATAAAGAACAAATATTTTCGATCAATTCTCTAGTTTCAGAAGCTTGCGCACTTACGGCCTTAAGGAAAAAGGTTATCCATGGTTCGTACCTGCCAGTCTTGTCAACTTCGTGTAATGCCTTTATATAGGCATCCCTCCGCTCATCAAAGTATCCGCTTAAGTAAAGAATTGGCAATGATAGTTGCCTTCGGTAATGAAGCAAAAAAGGGACAAGCAATCTTCCAATTCTTCCATTTCCATCCTCAAAAGGATGAATGGCTTCGAACTGATAATGTACCATTCCTGACATAACTAAAGTATTGTCATCAGAGTTCTTAATATACTCTATTAAGTTTGAAATATATTCTGGTACTAAAACAGCTTCCGGTGGAATGTAAATAGCTTTTTCAATTGAATCTCCATACTTCTCAGCAATCCAAACAGGGCCATCGCGGAATTCTCCAACCTTGCCTCTATGGCGAACTCCTTGAAGAAGCAAAGAGTGAGCACTTTTTAAGAAATGTTGAGAAAAAATTGAGTTCTCTTTTAATTCCTCCATAGCAAAAGTCATCGCTTTTCTGTAATTAGAAACTTCAGCGGTATCTCTATAACGGGGTTCTCCTCCTGCTTCGAACAGGAAAACATCAGAAGCGGTACTTTGAGTCCCTTCAATTTTGGAACTAACAGTAGCTTCTTTTGCAGTAAGTGGAGCAATCAATAATGCGGAGTTTTGTAGTTTCCTTTGCAAGCCTTCAAGTAAACCTAAAGAGTATTGAGCATCGGCTAATTCTTTCGCAAAAAGACCATAGTTAAGGGAGATTGGAAACTTATTAGGATGATTGTATTGTACGGACATTTACGATAGATTACTACACCTATACCACAATGTCAATATTCTGGTATACACTGTCGGGAGGTATCTCATTGGTGATACACCCGAAAAATAACCAAAACACCCTCCTTGCGGAGGGTGTTTATACTTCGACTTTGCTCAGTATTTGCGAAATTTACTTGTTTGAATGACTTGAAGCTCCTTGCTTTTCTTCAATTGCTCCCTGAGCCGCCGCTAATCTCGCAATTGGAACTCTAAAAGGCGAACAGGAAACGTAAGTTAGACCAACTCGGTGACAGAATTTCACTGATTCCGGATCTCCGCCATGCTCACCACAAATACCAACCTTCAAGTCTTTGCGAACACTGCGGCCTTTTTCCACGGCCATTTTGACCAGTTGGCCAACCCCATCCTGATCTAAAGTCTGGAAAGGATCCGCTTTCAAAATTTTCTTATCCAAATAAACCTTAATGAACTTTCCTGAGTCATCTCGAGAAAAGCCCATGGTCATTTGGGTCAAATCATTGGTGCCGCAGGAAAAGAATTCGGCTTCAGTCGCCACTTCATCCGCGGTTAAAGCCCCTCTGGGCACTTCAATCATGGTGCCAATGTGATATTTAAGCTCAACCCCTTCTTCCTTCATCACCTCTTCTGCGACTTTGGTCACCAGGGCTTTTTGGTCTCGGAGTTCAGTGACATTACCAACCAGCGGAATCATGACTTCAGGAATTACTTCCAGGTTATCTTCTTTCTTAAGCTCACAAGCGGCTTGAAAAATAGCTCTGGCCTGCATTTCGGTAATTTCCGGGTAAGTAATACCCAGACGGCAACCGCGGTGGCCAAGCATGGGGTTAAATTCATGCAATTCCGCTGATTTTGCCCAAATCTTTTCCGCGGAAACCCCAATAATTTTGGAAAGCTCCACCGCCTCAGCTTCAGTTTTAGGCAAAAATTCATGCAAAGGCGGATCTAAGGTTCTAATCGTAACTGGCAACCCTGCCATTTCTTTAAACAGTCCCTTGAAATCTTCTTTTTGGAATTTTAACAGCTTATTTAAAGCCTTAACTCGGTCTTCAACATTATCAGCAACAATCATTTCCTGCATGTAAGGCAGTCTGTCCTCGGCAAAGAACATGTGCTCTGTCCGACAAAGACCAATGCCTTGCGCGCCAAATTTTCTAGCGACAATGGCGTCACGGGGAATATCCGCATTAGCTCGAACGCCAATTTTTCTCACCTCATCGGCCCAATTCATAAATTCACCAAAGTCACCGCTCATGGTTGCTTCCATGGTAGGAACTTTGCCCAAAATCACTTCTCCGGTGCTTCCGTTAAGGGTAACATAATCCCCCTCCTTAACTTCTATTCCATTGGCGGTGAATTTTTTTTCGTGTTCATTAACTCTCATTGCCTCACAACCGACGACGCAGCATTTACCCATTCCCCGGGCAACCACCGCAGCATGAGAAGTCATTCCGCCTCGGGCGGTTAAAATCCCTTGGGCAATATTCATACCGGAAATATCATCCGGACAAGTTTCGGTCCTCACTAAAATAACTTTATCCGTATCTCCTTGAGTAATGGCGTCTTCCGAGTTAAAGACGACTTTACCCACCGCCGCTCCAGGTGAAGCTGGCAAACCTTTAGCAAAAGCTTCATACTTGACTTTAGGATCCAAAATCGGGTGCAAAAGCTGATTTAAGGATTCTGGGTCGACTCTCATTAAGGCTTCTTCCTTAGTCAGCAAACCCTCTTTTTCAAAACTCCAC
>JAMCYY010000103.1 GCA_023473205.1 Patescibacteria group bacterium | reverse complement strand
AAGGAGACGAAATTTTTTTAATTAGCTTATTCTGTCTTACCTCCACAAAGCCCTGGCCTCAAAATGAGGACCAAAAGGCTAATCGTAAGTAAGACTAAATTCATTATGAAGATTAAACCAGATTTAAGCCCTAAAGTCAAAAACGAAAAATGACTATCTTAAATATTTCCCAATATTTCCTGCTTGTTCTTCGTCAGTATTGGCATAATGCATAATTCCTTTTTCATCCGAAAGATAATACCAATAACTTGAAGATTGAGGCTCTAAAACTGCTTTAATTGCCGAAAGGCCAGGATTACAAATCGGCCCCGGCGGCAAGCCAAGATTTTTATAAGTATTGTAAGCTGAATTAATTTCTAAATCATTTCTCGTAAGTGACTTTGGCCACCAGTCATTAAAATTTTGAGTTTTGAGTTTTGAATTTTGAGATGCCACTGCATACTGCACAGTTGCATCTACTTGCAATGGCCAGCCTTTTTGCAAACGTTTAAACAAGATTCCTGCCACTAAGCGCTGGTCTGCCTCTCCCCGCGCCTCTCTTTCCACAATTGAGGCTAAAGTTAAAATATCTGCCAAATTCAGTTTAGTTTTAGAAAATTTAACAGCAAGTCCTTGCCTGACTTTTTTCTCAAAATTTTGACTAATAATTTTTAGGATTGTTTTTTCATCAGCTCCCTCAGCAAAAAAATAAGTATCAGGAAAAATTCTTCCTTCCAAATTTTCCTGTTTTATTGCCTGTGACCAAGCTAAAAGGTCAACCTTAAAGCCTTCCTTTAATAAAATTTGAGCAACCTGTTCTTGCCTTAAGCCTTCAATCAAAGTTACTTTCTTATCGAGTGAGCCATGAGTTAGGGCTTCAATAATCGCGAAAGCAGACATTGAAGGAGAAAGGGAAAAATAACCAGCCTGAATTTTTTTAGATTTTCCTTGAATAAAGGCAATAACTTTAAAAGATAAAGGTTCCCTGATTAAACCTTGAATTTTTAATCTCTGGCTTATTTGTGATAAACTTTCCCCTTTATTAACCACAAACTTTTCCGTTGACTGGCTGCTGCCAGCTGGACTTACTGCCCAAAGCCACCCCAAAATCCCTCCTAAAAAAATCAGGGAAAAAGTAACTAAAGATAAAAAGACGACGAGGGAATTTTTCTTCACTAAATTTGAATCTTAATCAAAATCAATTAAACTTCCTCAAAAAAAGCACGGCGATATTTTTTTGTCTTTGGGTCAAAGATAAAAATCCGTCCACATTTACAAGTAACTTTTTCTGTCCCATCTTTTCTCTCAACCCTTTTACCTTTTGAAAGAAGCGTACCACAACCAACGCACTGACCATGTGAGAGCAGCCAAGCTTGAACCGGGGCGATTATATTTTTAATCATAATGCGATCCTCCTTCTAAAAATAATTCTAGCATAATTGCGGCGGCAAATGCATCTTCCATTTCGCGCCTAGCTTTTCTCTTTTTACCGCTAGAAATCAAGACCTTTTGTGCCTCTTGGGTCGTTAATGTCTCATCAAAGAATTCCACCGAAAGGCTAATCTCCTTTTGTAGATTTCGCCCAAATTCTCTAATTTCTTTCTCAATTTTTCCTCCAGGGATACCAATAACAATTTTACCAATATGGTGTTCCTTGACAATACTTGGCAATTGTTTATTTAGATTAGATAAAGAAACTACTGTCAAAGGAGTGGCTAATTTAGTTTCTATATCTGCCACGGCTAAACCTACTTTTGCTCGGCCGTAGTCAATCCCCAAAATTTTCATGAGATGAATGTATCACGGATATCACGGGTACTACAAGTACCACAAATGCCACAAATAATGAAACAATTTAACAATTTTTTTAATTAAATCTTGGTTAACCTCGCCCTTACAATTAACCTTCTTAAATATGTTCCTGGAGGAACACAAGTAATTAAAGTTAAATAAGAGTCATCATAACGCTGGGCTAGAATGGAAATATCATTAGGCTGGACCTCAATCATTTGCTCAACCAGGTATTTATACTTTACTTGGTTATAATCAATCCAAATTTCATCTTTAGGCTTTAAAGTGGGGAGGGTAGAAAAAATAGTGGTATAATTTTTCGGGTTAAAAAATTGCGGCAAAACTGAATGACCAAAAATAACTGTGTTGCCAAAACGTCCGGGCAACGGCGTACCTGGATATTGGATTAAGCTCTTTTTCAAATCTTCCATACCTACCCAAACAGCTGCCTCTTTAATATTTAGCTTAGGAATCGACAAAATATATGAAGAAGGATCTTTTTCATTAAAATTTACTTTTGTTTCCGGAAACCAGTTACTGGCTTTAGTAAAATCAACAAAATCAATTTCTTCACCTAAAACCGCTCCTTGAGGACTGTCGAAAGAAGCAATTAAGGACTTATCCTGAGTAGCACCGAAGGATTTATCCTGAGCAACGCCGAAGGATTTATCCTGAGCTGTACCGAAGGATTGAGCAATAGCAGCTTCAGTACTAGGACTGACAAAAGAAGTAGAAAAATGCGGAGAAACTAAAAGTTGATAAGAGACAATCGGATATGCGGCATTAGCTAAAAAAACCAAACCAACGGCCACTAAAAGAAAAGATACTAGACGGTGATTGATCTTCTTTTTGGGTAAAGAAGGCTGAATTTTAGGCAGATTTTTAACATAGCGGTAAAGAGCCATTTACTGTTTCTCCAGGAAAACGTTAATATTTTTCGCCCTTAAAGGGAAAATTCCCAATTTAGCTAAAAAGTTAGGTTTAAAAGTAATTTCAATGCCAGATAAATTACTTAAAGACTTAAGGTATTCTTCTCCTTCATTTAAGGTTTTTCCTTTTAAGGCCAAAGGAATTTTTTCCATATCGAGTAAGGGCAAAAAATCCTGTTTTACTTTAGCATGATAAAGCCCTTTAGCCTTATCCTTAACTACAAAATTTTTCTCCTCACGGATAGTCTTTTTTTCATAATTTTCCGGAATCGCCGAACTGATCGCTTTATCAATTAAGACTTCCAAGTCGCTATTTTGAAAATAAAAAGCTGAATAAACTACTTTTTCTTCTAAAGATAAACTGTCAGCTTCGTCATCAACTTCATGATCGAATTTATCAACTTTATTTTTCAAGTAAATTGATTCTACCAGAAGAGATGATTCTTTAGGTAGTTTTTTCTCAATTTCACCTTTGGCTTTTCCTTCCATTTCTTTAAGCAAGTTTTTTTGCAAATTTTCCCGGTCCTCCTTAGAAACCGCCTGGACTTCACGACTTGTACCCCCACTAAAAGCCGCTGGATTTTTTATTAGAAATAAGGAAGAAGAAAGAGTTTCAAAATTTAAAAGTGAATTTGCCGCTAAATTTCCCTGAGTGCCAATTTCCTGTGCTTGAACGCTAACTTTTCCTTCTCCCCACTTATCTACTCCATTTTGTAAATCAGCTGATTTAGAAGCAACCGTGACCTCTGCCTGTAAAACAAATTTTACTCCTCCAATCCCTTTTAAAACTGCACCTTTAGCAAAGGTTTTTGACTGCTCGGTCCGGTTATAAATAACAACCTCTCCTCTTGCTTTATCACCAACTGTTTTTTTGCCGCTGACATCAGCGGTTTTATCATCTGAAATCTCGGCAGTAATCTCTTTGGCCGGGACAATCATTTTTTCCTTATCAAGGGCGTTTGTTTTGTTGGAAACAGTAAAATCAAACTCTTTTTCAACTGTTAATGATTTGGCTAAAACTTTTACTTCCGCTTTAACAAAAGAAACAAAAAAGGCAACTGCCAAACCTACAGTTAAAAATATGATTAATAAAGGAAAAATAGTTTTTTTAGTAAAAAATAAATGCCCCAAAGCTTTAATAAGTTTCACCGGGAAATAAACTATTTTTCTTATTAATAAAGTAAAAATACTTAAAATTTTACTTAAATTTACTTTTTTTTCTTTTTTAAATGTATTAGGAGGAGAAAAAGACTGTTCCTTGGAGACAACTTCCTGAGGGATATCTTCTTCAGGAACATTCTCAGGTATTGAAAAGTTTGACTGAGGATGGGTAATGAGGATATCTTCCTTTTTAACAAAACCAAAATCTTCTTCCGGAAAATCATCTTTTTCATTCTCTTCTTCAGCTAAAAATTCCGTTGATTCTTCTGTTTCTACAGATTTAACAGGCTCCTCCATCGCTGGTTCCGGTACAACTTCGGTCTTAATTTCAATTTCTTTTTCTTCTCCTTGAATTTCCCGGCTGCCAGCAGAAATCACGGCTTCAACTTCATAATTTGGCTCCACTATTTCGACTTTCGGTAATTGCAGGAAATTTAATTTTTTACTTCCTCCCGGACCGATCCAAGGATAAGCGATCAGCCTTTGCTTAGATTCTTCAAGATCTTGAAGGGTTTCCCCTCCGAACAAAAGAATTCGGCTCGGCAAAACTTCAGAAAAATTAAAACGCAAGATCGGAAGA
>JAMCYY010000053.1 GCA_023473205.1 Patescibacteria group bacterium | reverse complement strand
CCATCAGTTACCTTTTGGGGATTAAAGAAACCCAACACTGCCAAGGAAGGGTTCTTGTTAACTTAGACGAAAACCAATTTGGCCAAAAAATTAACCAAATTTTTTATGATGTCGAGGCAAAAAGTTATGACCGCCGCCATCCGGAAATCGGTGAAGGCGACCGAAATTGGTGGAAGAATTTTGCTCAAAAACACCTAACTCCGCACTCTAAGCCATTAAAAATCCTCGACTTAGGCAGCGGTACCGGCTTTGTTGCTGAAGTTTTAGGTCAATACTTAAATAAAAATGACGAATTTTCTTGTCTGGATATCAGTCCCAAAATGCTGAAAATGGCTCAAGAAAAAATTAAGGAAATGCAACTAAAAGCAAAATTTAATTTCTTGATTAATAATACCGAAAAGTTACCCTTTAAGGCAAAAAACTTTGACATTATTACTATCAACTCGGTCATCCACCATTTAGTTAATCCGGAGGAAACATTTGCAGAAATTAATCGGGTTTTAAAAGATAAAGGAATTGTCGTGGCTGCCCATGAACCCAACCAAGGATTTTCGCAATTTACCTTTAGCCGGTTCGCCGCTTCTTTATACAAAGCTTTAGGCTTTGGTATGAACTTAAATCAGAAAATTGTCAAAGCGGTAAATCAACAGCTCAAAAAAGATAATTTAATTAAAAAGGATTTAACCAGCCAGGAAATCTTAAAAATGGTGGAATTCCATTCGCCAATTGAACAGACAAAGTTCAACATTGACCAAAATAAAGGTTTTTCGCCAGAAAAGATGTTCCGGAGCCACTTTTCAAACTTTCAAATAATAAGTTTGGAAAAATATTCGACTTTTTTCTGCCGCCCACGCTTACAAAAAAACCAATTACTCACCAATCTTATCGAAAAAATTGGCAATCTTTTCCTTCCCGAGGGAAATTTATTTAATTTCATCCTCCAAAAAAAATGAAAGAAGATAAGGAACCATTGTTGCTAAAACTTTGTTTAGCTTTTGGTCTTCTCGCGCTTTTTTTCTCTTTTTTCCGTTTTTATTACCAATGCCTCAAACGTTTACCTGCTATTGAAGAAGAACGCAAAAAATCCGACCAAGTAAAAATTAGCCGCCAAAAAGAACTTTTTAAAACCCAATTTGAAATTCCATCTTATTCAGATGATGAGTTGAAAAAATTCTAATAATGAAAAAATTATTAAAACTTGACTGGTTCTCGTGGCTAACGATTTTCTTTTTTATTTTTCTTTTTATTATCCGCTTAGTTTTCTTAACTGCAGACTCAGAACTTTTTTTTGACGTTGAAGAAAAAGCCAGTGCTTATAACGCCCGAAATTTAGCTTTATTTTCCCAGTTTAAATACGATAACAATAGCTACCAACCTATTTGGTATTTGCCTTTAAGTAATATTTTAAGTTTTCCAATTTTTAAAGTCATCGGAGTCGGCTTTTTCCAACTAAGGATTCCTTATGTGTTTCTTTCCTTAATCGGGATTTTCTTTTTTTACTTAATCATTAAAAAAGAAACCAATCGGATTTTTGCGCTTTTAGGTATTGTCCTTTATGGTCTCCATAACTTTGTTCTCCAAGCTAACCGCTCTTCTTTAACAGAAAACTTTTTTTTCGTCTTACCCTTAATTTCAGTTTACTTCTTACAGTTAGGTTTTGAAAAAAAGAAAAATCATTTCTTTTTCTGGTCGGGTTTTTTTATCTTCCTTAGTACTTTAGTAAAAATAAATGGACTGGTTCTACCTTTAATTTTTTTTTCTTTTTTGATCATGAAGGAGGTTGTTGACTGTTTTTCTGACTTTAAATTAAAAAATATTTTAAAATCCATTTTTTCATTTTTTTTAGGCACTTTACCGGTACTCTTGATCGCTGGAGCAATTTTTCTTTGTTACACTTTATTTCAAAATTTTCCTCACAGTGAACTTAATTATTATAAACAGGCCTTTGGCATAAATCTTTCAAACCATCCATCTCTATCTTTACAGATTTTAAGACAATTGCCTCTATATCTTTTTCCTTTTATTCCATTTATCTTTGCTAATCAAACAGATATGTTTCTCCTCTTCATTCTCTTAATAAGCATTCTCTTTGTCTCTGACTTAAAAAAACTTAGCTTTACTGATATGTTATTTATCTGGTGGTATACCTCTTTAACTTTTGGAAATCAAATTATGGGACAAGGCTTTGATATTAAAAGAAGTCTCCTTATTTTTCCTTGCTTAATTTATTTAATTATTAAAGTCTTTTTTTATCTTTATAAAGATTCTGCTCCTTTCTCCTTTCCAAAACAGATCTCATTTATCGCCTTACTCTCTGCTCTTTCCTGGCTCCTTTTTAGAAATATTCCTCAGTTACAATTTTTCTGCCTGGAAGCAAAGATACTTGAAATAGTTACTGTCCATGGCCAAAGACTGGAAATAATAGCGGTAAACTTGCTGGAAATTTGCATAATCACCACAATTATTGGCAAAATTATTAGTGTTAAAAAAGCCATTGTGAAAAAAAACTTATTCTTTAGGGTTAAGCATGTTTTTCCCTCTGGGCAGCTTTTGCTATTTTTAATTACCACTCTTTTTTTTCTTTTTATTAATAGCTCCTTTTTAATTAAAGTTATCAAAAGTCAAGAATATTATTTCTTTTTTCCAGTAATTTTTTCAAAATTTTTTATTGCTACGTTAACCGCCATCTTAAGTTATTTTGTCTTCAGGATAACTAAAAAAACTTCTTTTAGCCTTTTGTCATTTTCAGTTTATACCGTTTTTTTCCTGGCCTTAATTATTAACCAATATCAGAACTTTATTTTATTTTTGAGCCATAACGGAGAAGGCGCACCTACTTATCAATATTTAAATAATTCTAAAGAACTTGCTTCACTCTTTAAAGACCGCTCTCCTCTTATCCAAGGAGAGGAGATGGCTTTTAGATTTTATGGCTTTGAGAGCAAAGCAAAATTTGTCTTTAACCATGACGGACCAATTACAGAAGCTTTAGCAAAAACCATTAGTGAAATTCCTGAAAGAAAAGATATCCGTTTCTTTTTCTACTCAACTTACGAATCATTAACCCCAAATGACATCACGAATATTAATACTTTTAAAAAAGCGGCTCCAAATCTAAAAATTGTCCATGTTTTTAAAGAAATTTATAAAGGCCGCGATAATTATTATTTCCTATTTGACAAATATCCTGGTGAACCAATAAACTAAAGCCATTATTTTTTTTGCTATTACTGTTTATTTTAGAAAAATGAAAATCACTTTTGTTGCCATGGGGGCGGAAAATATTTCTCTGGAAGCCCTTTCTGCAGTATTAAAAAAACATGGACACCAAACTTCTCTTGCTTTCGACCGTAGTCTTTTTGATGATGCGGCCTATTTTCCAATTCCTTTTTTGGCTAAACTTTTTAATAATCGAGGGGAAGCTCTCGATAAAGTTATTTCTTCTAAACCAGACTTAGTGGCTTTTTCTGTCTTTGCTGACAATTATCAATGGGCCTTACAAATGGCAAGTGACATTAAGAAAAAAATCAAAGTCCCAATTATTTTCGGTGGAATCCACCCAACTTCTGTACCCCAAGAAGTCATCAAACAAAAAGAAGTTGATATCATCTGCCTGGGGGAAGGCGATTATCCGCTTTTGGAATTAGTTGAAAGCATGGAAAAAAAGAAAATTGACTATAAAATAAAAAACCTTTGGTTTAAAAAGGGAAATAAAATTATTAAGAATCCCCTTAGACCATCAATTAAAAACCTTGATGAACTGCCGCTTCCTGATAAAGAGCTTTTTGAAAAATATGTTCCGATTTCAAATTATTATTTAACCGTCACTTCCAAGGGCTGTCTTTATGCTTGTTCCTATTGTTCACAAAATTTTTTGCAAAATTGGGAAAGGAAAAATAAATTGGGAAAATTTTTACGGGAACGCAGTGTCGAAAGTGTTTTAGAAGAACTTGCATTAGCAAAAGAAAAATACCAAATTAAAAGAATTGATATTAAAAACAATATCCTTTCCGGCTCCATGGACTGGTCTTATGACTTTTTAAAAAAATACAAAAAACAGATTACTCTCCCCTTCCGGATCATGGGCCACCCGAATTTAATGACGAAGAAATACTGCACCGAGCTTAAAAAAGCCGGCTGCTGGCATGTCCAGTTGGGGATTGAATCTTTGAACCCTGAAGTCAGAAAAAAAGTTTTACTGCGTTTCGAAACCAACCAAGCAATAATTTCAGCCTTAGACGAAATGGATAAGGCGGGTTTAGGCTATTCTACTGACTTCATCATTGGCTTACCAGGTGAAAACGATGAAGATTTAATCTTTGCCCTAAGGACCTTGGCTGGTAGACCAGGACTAATCAGAGCCAGCATTTTTTGGCTTGAATATTTACCGGGAGTCCAAATCACTAAAGATGCCCTTAAAAGAAAAGCTTTAACTAAAGAAGCAGTTATGCGCATTAATGAAGGACGACAGCAAAATTACCTTTCAACAGGTTCTATTGTTGAAGAAGAAAAAACCAGAAAATTGAAAAA
>JAMCYY010000063.1 GCA_023473205.1 Patescibacteria group bacterium | reverse complement strand
TCTTCTCTAAATTACCCGAATTAGTGAAAAAAATAGTTTATAATCGGCCACTAACTTTTGTCTCTCTGGCAACGAAAAATTATTTCAGTAATTGGTCGCCGCGTTACCTTTTTTTCCGTGGCGGCAGCCATTATCAATTTTCTTTGCCTTACCATGAACTTTTATTTTTAGTGACGGCGCCATTTTTACTTATTGGCCTAATAAAATCATTAATTAAAGGAAATAGAGAAGAAAAACTAATCCTTTTATGGGCTGTTTGCGGATTTTTGCCCTCAGCTATTACCAAAGATGCACCTCACGTTTTAAGAAGTCTTTTTTCTTTGCCGCCAATGGTTGTTTTAGCAATGATTGGTTTGTTTTGGTTGGTGTCGTTTTTACGCTCGCGCTCCAAATTACATGGAAACTTAATTTTGATTGTTTTTGTTATTGCCGTTTTAGTAAGTTTCATTCGGTGGTGGAAAGATTATTGGCAAGTTTATCCACGTGCTTATTCTTGGGCGTGGCAATATGGTTATCCGGAAGTTGTTTCATTTATTAAAGATAATTATTCAAATTATGGTCAGATTTTTCTGACTAAACGTTACGGCGAACCTCATGAGTTTGTTTTATTTAATTTTCCTTGGAACCCGTTAGATTACCAGAATGATCCACTAAGAAAATGGGATTATCACTCTGAATGGTTTTGGGTTGACGGTTTTGCTAAATTTGTTTTTTTAAATGATTGGGATGTTGGGTATCAGGCAAAATGTCCCCCTTCAGAAAAATGTCTTTTGGTGACGAGTCCGGATAATTATTCCCAAGATTGGAAAAAAATAAAAACAATTTATTTTTTAGAGGGTAAACCTGCTTTTGATATTTTAGAAAACAATTAAAAATGAAGAACAAAAAAAAGTTTTTTTTTATTTTTCTCTTGGTTTTCTTTGTCGTTGTTAATCCTTGGCTTTTGGTTTATTGCCGGTCTGCCCTTTTTACTGGCTTCTTAAATAAGTCTTTCAGTGGCCAGGATTTCTTTTCAAATTACTTTTTTTTACTTTCCGGAAAATTTCTTTTCTTCAATGGGGCTTGGCCAATTGCCAGCAAAGCTTTGGCTTATCAAGGAATGTTCCTTTTGCCAGAATTGGTTTTTTTAATTTTTGGATTCGTCTCCTTAATTTATGAAAAAAACCGTTTCGGGAATATCGTCATGGCACTTTTTTTTATTTTGCCAATACCCGCGGCCTTAACTAATATCATCTGGTTGTCAATCTTTATGTTAATTCCTGCTCTCTTAATTATTGTCAAAGGTGCCAGCCGTCTTTTTGAAAAGCCAATGCTTTTCTTTTTTTTAATGTTAGGAGAATTTTTTTTTGAAATTCGGTTTTTAGACTTATTGTTTTTGCATCCATAAAAAATGAAAACAAAGATTATTTTATTTTTAATTGTCCTTTCCGCACTTTTTTTAAGAGTTTATCAACTTGATAAGTATCCTGCCGGATTAAATGCTGATGAGGCTGCCATTGGCTATAATGCTTATTCCTTAATAAAAACCGGCAAAGATGAGTTTGGCCATCCTTGGCCAATCAATTTTCAATCCTTTAATGATTTTAAACCAGGACTTTATTTTTATTTAGTTTTACCAATGGTTAAAGCTTTTGGCTTAAATGAATGGGCAGTGAGATTACCTTCTGCAATTTTAGGCACCTTGACTGTTTTAATTTTGTACTACCTTGTGCGCCAATTAACGCTGATTAAAACGCCAAATAGCGCTGAAGCCTTTTCTCTAATCGCTTCACTGCTTTTGGCAGTTAGTCCCTGGCACATACATTTTTCCCGCGGAGGATGGGAGACTAATGCCGCCACTTTTTTTATAGTCTTGGGTGCTTATTTATTTTTTAGGGCACTAAAGTTTCCTCTGTACTTTGTACTCTGTACTTTGTCCTTTATTTTTTCCATGTTTACTTATCATAGCGCTCGGGTGATTGTTCCTTTTTTAGTTCTAGGCCTATTGTTTTTTTATAGGCAAGAAATTTTTTTGAAAAAGAACTTAAAGGCGATTATCGGCACTGTTTTAGTTGGAGGATTCTTTTCCCTCATTCTTTTAATTTCCATGATTGGCCCAGCCGGAGTTTCCCGTTTTTCCGGAGTAGGAATTTTTGCCGACCTGGGTCCTTTGTGGCGGAGTAATGAATTAAGAGGCGAACACCTAAATCCAAATGGGCTTTTTCCACGTTTAATTCATAACCAATACCTTGAATATGGTCTAAGGCTGATAGATAACTACTTGCGGCACTTTAGTGGTGAATTTCTTTTTGTTTCCGGCGATGAAATCCAAAGGAATCGCGTTCCAGGAATGGGTCAGTTTTATTTGTGTCTATTTCCTTTTTTACTTTTTGGAGTTTATTTTCTTCTTCGAAATAAGTCAAAAGCTATTAGTTTTATTTTTTGGTGGATTCTAGTTGCTCCTTTGGCTTCAGCCATGACTTTTCAGTCTCCGCATGCGATCAGAGCTTTAAATTTGGTTATTCCTTTAACCATTGTTGTTGCTTATGGGATTTTTAATGTTTGGCAGTCGGCCAAGGAAAAAAGGAAAATCATTGTTATCTTGTTATCTTGTTATCTGGCTATCTTGCTGCCGGTAAATTTTATTTATTATCTGCATCAATATTATATCCAATATCCTAAGGTTTACCCCAGTGCTTGGGAAGATGGTTTTAAGGAATTGATTTCTTACGTTAAAACCAAGAATGGCCCTTATGACAAAATTTTTGTAACTAACAAATATGATCAGCCTTATATTCTCTTTGCTTTTTACCTTAAATATCCGCCCGGTAAATTTCAAACAGAAGCGAAACTTACTCCTCGTGATCAATATGGTTTTTCTACTGTTGCTCATTTTGATAATTATTATTTTGGACCAATAACAAAAGAGATTTTAGAAACAAAGGGAAGGGTGCTGATCATTGGGACTACCGAAGAGATACCTGATTCTGGTACAATAGCTAATAGAATTTACTTCAAAGATAGCCAAAGTGAGGCTTTTAGGGTTATCGAAAAGCAATAAGAAAATGAGTCAAAAGATAAAATTATCAGTTGCCTTGGCAACCTTTAACGAAGAGCGATGTTTGGCGGAGTCGTTAGAAAGTGTCAAAGCCCTGGCAGATGAGGTTGTGATTGTTGATGGTTCTTCTACTGACAAGACCGTGGAGATAGGTAAAAAATACGGCGCTAAAGTTATCGTGACGGATAATAAACCAATTTTTCATATTAATAAACAAATGGCGATTGATGAGTGCCGAGGAGAATGGATCCTTCTTTTGGATGCGGATGAGGTAATTACTCCGGAATTAACTAAAGAGATAAAAGAGCTTTTGAATCAGGATACTGACCAGCTTTTTGACGCTTACTTTATTAAAAGAAGAAAAATGTTTTTAGGAAAGTGGATAAAAAAAGGCGGTCAATACCCGGATCCGGTAATTAGACTTTTTAAAAAAGGAAAAGCTTTTTTGCCATGTAAAAGTGTGCATGAACAAATGGAAGTAAAAGGAAGGATTGGCTCTCTAAATAATTCTATGGTGCATCTGCCAACGCCGTCTTTTACGGTTTATCTTATTAAAGACAACCGTTATTCTTCCCTTACAGCGAAAGAGCTTTGGGAACAAAAAGTGCCGATAAATTTTTACAATTTTTTAAATTATGTCTTAGTTAAACCTTTTATGACTTTTTTTTCATTATATTTTAGGCATCGAGGCTTTAAAGATGGTTTTCCCGGTTTTGTCTTTGCTTTTTATTCCGGCCTTCATTTAATGACTGCTTACGTAAAATATTGGGAGATGAAGGAAAATGCCATGGTAAATATTGAGAAAGACTGGCAATGATAAAAGTCGCTTTAGATATTTCACCTTTGACCGGACAAAACAGTTTCCGGGGGCAGGGAATGTATACCCGTAGGCTTTGGGAAGCTTTGAAGAATTTTCAAAAAGTAGAAATTTTACCTTTTTCCCAAAACGAGTCCGTGCCTCAGGCAGATTTAGTCCATTATCCTTACTTTTCCCCTTTTTCTCTAACTTTACCAATTAGTTTACCTGATAAATTTGTCGTTACGGTTCACGACTTAATTCCTTTAGTTTTTCCTCAGGCTTATCCGCCCGGAATAAAAGGGAAATTAAAATTCGAGATACAGAAATTTAATCTTCATAAGGCAAAGGGAATTATTACTGATTCTTACTCTTCGCAAAGTGATATCAGCCGTTTTACCGGTATTGCGAAGGAAAAAATAGAGGTAATTTATTTAGCGGCAGGTAACCACTTGAAAAGAATTTCTGACCAGGAAATTTTGCAAAAGGTAAAAGAAAAATTTAATTTACCGCCGAAATTTGTTTTATATGTGAACGACGTTAATTATAATAAAAACCTTCCTGGCTTAGTCAGAGCCTGCCGTGAGGTTGGAATAAAGTTAGTGGTGGTGGGGAAGCAAGCAGTGGAAAAAAAATTTAATGCAGAGCATATTGAAAATAAACCTTTAGTAGAGTTTAATAAGCTTGTTCAGGGTAAAGAAGATGTCTTGCGCTTGGGCT
>JAMCYY010000084.1 GCA_023473205.1 Patescibacteria group bacterium | reverse complement strand
TGGTTGGGAATTTGGGTTTTTTATTATCTTCGTTTTACTAACTACGCAGGGATAGGATTAATTGAAACAGTTATGATTTTAACCATAACTGTTTTTGAAATTCCAACTGGTGCAATTGCTGATTTATTGGGAAAGAAAATCACTTTAACCCTATCTTTTTTACTGGAAACAATTGGTGGACTGGGAATGGCTTTTTCGCCAAATATTACAATTTTAACTGTCTCAGTTTTCATGGCTGCTTTGGGAGGAACACTTTATTCCGGTACCCTAGAGGCATTAGTTTATGACTCATTAAAAGAAAACAAGCTTGAAAACAATTATGATAAAGTTATTAGCAATCTTTCCTCAATTCAACTGTTTACTCCTGCAGGCCTTGGAATTATTGGGGGGTTTATGTATGCAATTAGTCCTTCTTTGCCTTTTCTTGCTAATGGTTTATTTTATGCCATGGGTTTTTTCTTAACCTTTCTATTAATTGAACCGAAGATTGATTCTATTAAATTTTCTTTTAAAAATTTTATCATTCAGTCAAAACAGGGATTAAATCAGCTTTTTTCCAAAAGTGAGTTTAGAAAACAAGCCTTTATCCTCCTTTTTATTGGTTTTATTGTGGTCATTACCGAAGAAATGATTGATAGCTTTCTCGGAGTTGAATTTGGGTTTAATGAAAAACAAATGGGGATACTTTTTAGTTTAATTTATATTATTTCAGCTTTGGCGAGTCAATTAACACCGTGGGTTAAAAAACATTTTGGGATTAATTTTTCCATTATTTTGGTTGGCTTAGTGATTGCTGTTTCACTCATTGTTTCGCCTGTCTTGGGGCTGATTACCGGAGGAATTTCTTTGATTATTCGTTCTTCATTTAAGTCAATGTATTACAATTTTTCTTCTTTGGCCATTAATCAAACAACAGAATCGCGTTTTCGGGCAACCACAATTTCTACTTTTAATATGATTAAAAACATTCCTTATGTCTTGACTGCCTACTTTATTGGTTCAATTTCTGACAATCTTTCTGCCAAAGTAATGGTTTTCTTTTTAGGGATTGCTTTGGTTATTGGTCTGATAATTTATCTTCTTAGTTTTCCTAAGAAGATGCTTTTTAAAATATCTTCGGTAAATTCGAACGCGGACTAAAGTCCGCTAGTACGAGGTTAAGTTATAAAGTTTTTCAATCAAATCTTTCTTACAATTTGGGGAGTTTTTGCATGCACCAAGCATGCAAAAACTCCCCAAAAAGTTGTGCAATCTTCAAAGATATGCAAAAGATATTCATTTTTAGCTAAAGATTTGTTAAAATGAAAGAAGTAAGGACCCGTGGCTCAGTTGGTTAGAGTGCTTCATTGACATTGAAGAGGTCAGAGGTTCGAATCCTCTCGGGTCCACCCAACTCAAAGCTTCAGCTATTCATTTGGATGAAGAATTCGGTATAGAAGTTGCTGGTTCAATTTCTCTGGCTCCAGCATAAAAAGATGGTTTCTTCCCTGTTTCCATCGTGCAGTATCCCTCCATACATCCAAACAAATTTAATGCTTTAGTAATTGTTTTATGATCAAGGGCATACCATCTTTCGCGAGGAGTATCATCAATCAAAGGTATTGGTTTTTCTTCTTTTGGGGCGATGTAAAATCTGTATTTGCCTTTTAATTCTTGTTCAGGTTCATCTCGATAGGCTTCATGTGGTCAAGTTATCCAGCTTGAGTGGACATGTAACGGTCAGAGGAAAGCAGAAATTTGGAGCCGGATTTTTTAAATTGGTTCCAGTAATGATTTTTCTTTTGGGATTTTTTGTTCCAAGCCGATAACCAGAAAGATGATTCCTGGATTTCCGCCCGAAGTCTTTTTAAGAGAGTCCTTAGTCTTTCAAAGAAACTGACATGATAACTCCCAACTACTGGTGTCTCTTGGATCGCAGCAGTTTCCACTTCTCTGGCTAAGTCATCCGTAGCTTTTGCAAGACTGACAATTTCTTGTTGTAAAGCCTTGACTTGCTGTTGGGTTTCTTTTTGTTGGCGGGTAAAAAGAACTCGTTCCTCACGGTGGACGACTTCGGTCCTTCTGGTCATGGAGTGGTATTTCCTTTCCCATTCATTTTCCCTTGCCCCTGGAAACGGAGGAAAAGGCTTATTTTCCTCTCCCTTGGCTTTGGAAAATGGAGAAAGGCTATCAAAAATATCTTGGGTACCTTTTTTTAGAAGGTCGTTTTTAGCCGTATTGGCAAAGTCCCCGCCAATATCACGAAATGCCTCCAAGAAGGAATCATTATTACTATTAAATTTTTTAATTGGTGTTTGGACTTTGGTGTTTTTCATTGCTTTGCCTCATAATTACACCAAATTGGCCAGAAAGTCAAGCGTTTTCTGCCGACGCAAAATACTGGCAAGCCAATATTTTTGTTCTTCCAAAGCTTTCTTTTCTTCCGGGGTTTTCGCGGCGGCCATCGCTTTTTCAATCTCAGCCGGTTCAACCTCAATTTTTTCCGTATCAGCGATTTTGTTAAGAATTAATTCTAAGGCAATATTTTCTTCAGCACGTTGATGGTATTCCTCTTTAATTTGATCAATAGTTTTTCCGGTTGAGGCAAGGTATTGGTCAACAGTAATCCCCAACTTTTGTGTTTGTTCTAATAGCCCTGAAAGTTTGTGGTTAATCTCGTTTTCTAAAAGTAAATCACAAATTTCCGGTTTTGCATTTTGTAAAAGCCAAGTAAGGGAACGATTAATTTTTTCTTCACGGTCTTCTTTTTTTTCAACGGGTTTTTCCTCTTTTTTGCCTTTATCTGGAGTCCAAATTGAGCCAACTGCTTTTAGTTTGCGCAGCTCTTCTTTATAATTATTTAAATTAACTTCCGGTTCTTCGCAAGAAGTAAACTTAACTTGCCAATCTTCATTTTCTTTAGCCGAAACCAAAGAAGCTCTTGGCATCATAATTGGTTTTAAATTTAGCTCCCCAATTGCTTTTTCGTAATAAAGGGGGAGGATTTTATCAAGAGTTAGCTCTAAAAGTTTTTGAGAGCCAATTGCTTCGGCAACTAGTTTTTCCGGAGCTTTGCCTTTGCGAAAGCCCTTAATCTCCAGAGACTCTTTTGCTTCTTTTAAAACTTTGTCTTGGGTTTCTTTTATTTCTTCCCAGGGAATTGTGACAATGACTTCAAAAGCCTTTTTAGGTAGCTTGGTTAATTGGAAATTGGAAACCTTTTTTTCTTCATTCATGTTAATAAATAATTTGATAAAAAATTGACCGGGCAGTCAAGCAATATCTTTAGCCACGATGACGTGAGCCATGGAATTGAATTTGTTTGATGGGGGAAGGTTTTTTTAGCCCAGCAAGCTTGTTTTTATTCCAAGGCAAATCCCGTGGCGGGATTGGTGTTGGTTTAGGTTTATTTTCTTCCATGAGTATATTTTATCATAATCCTTGACAAAAATTAAGAAAAATGATGAGATTAAGTAATTAGTAAACAATTAGCAATTGGGAACGAGACAGCCCTGTAAAATTTGTTGCAAATTTTACAGGGCAAGCAAGATAACAAGTTAAAAAAACTTTATGATTAAAAAAATATTACTTTGTCTTCTTTTTTTTGTTATTTCCCCGACGGTTTTGTTTTTGACAATTTATTTTATTAATCTGGGTAGCGGCCGAGTTTTGGGCGAAGCCACTGAGGCGACTCCTGTCCCGCTAGTTAATGTGATGGCCTCGGAAACCGAAGAAAGTGTTGGTTTGATTGCACCAACGATTAAAGCGGAAAATTCTATTCCTCCCTTAATTGAAAATTATTTGCGGCATTATAATTCTCCCCTGCTTCCTTTTGTTGAGCAAGTTGTTCAGTCAGCTAAAAGATATAATGTTGATCCTCGGCTGATTGTTGCCATTGCTCAGCAAGAATCGAATTTAGGAAAAGTTATTCCAGAGAACTGCTTTAATGCCTGGGGATGGGCCATTCATGAAAGAGGCACAAAATGTTTTCAAAGTTGGCCTGAAGCAATTGAAATTGTTACTCAGGGAATTGCTCAAGGATACTGCCAAAAGGGCTTATGCGATGATCCTTGTTTAATGATGAAAAAATATACTCCTAAATCAAATGGCTCTTGGTGTGCTGGAGTTAAACAATTTTTAAATGAGATGGAAACTGGTCGATTTTAAAGATGGCTTTTTACGATACTTACGATTATCACACCTATTGGCAAAACCGTTTTTGGGAAGATCTTTGGGAAAGAATTGCTTTACAAAAGCTAATTAAATCTTGCTTAAAGAGAGATTTTTTAATTGATATCGGAGGAGGTTTTGGCCGTTTAGCTTCTTTTTATTCTCCCCTTTTTACTAAGTGTGAAGTCATTGAGCCTTCAGTTAAGCTAATTAAAATTGGCCAGGGAAAAAACAGCAATTTAAAAAATCTTTGCTTTGAACAAGGTTCCCTTCCCAAACTTAACCTTAAGGATAATAGTGTTGATGTTGCTTTAATTATCAGAGTTAGCCACCATTTACCTGACTTGATGCCTTCACTTAAGGAAGTGAAAAGAGTTTTAAATGAAGATGGTTTTTTGATTTTGGAGTATATTTTTTCATCA
>JAMCYY010000094.1 GCA_023473205.1 Patescibacteria group bacterium | reverse complement strand
TGCTTTTATGCATACTGACCAATATAAAAGCTTGGAGCAACTTACAAGAGAATATTTAATGCTCATCTTAATTAAAAATCCGAATCCAGAGGAAATCCAATTAGTAATGCAATTTTGGAATCGCCAATATTCAGATATGTTTAAAGAAACTGCCATGGTTCTTATTGAAGGAAAATCTGCAATGACACCAGAACAAATTACTGATTGCGTAACACGCGCTAAAGAATTTTATACTCACAGAAGTGAAATTGACCAATGGTGGAATGAATTCCAGCAAGTAATAAGATTAGTCGCTGAGTTAGAAGGCGAAAAAGCTGGCCCTTGGCTTTTACAAGTTGTCACCGAAGATCCGGTCTTTGCTCCTACTGCTAATATGGCGATGAAGTATCTTCTAAGTTTCCATCAAGAGGAAAAAATTATTAGTATTCTGCGTACAAAGTTAGAAAACTTATTAAATAAATCTGGTGAAAAAGTCTACTTCTTAAAGACCCTTAATATTGTCAAAAAAAAGCTTTCACTATATCGAAGGATTTATACGTGCCACTTCCAATCACTCAATTCACTTAATCTAAATTTTGCCTGATTTACAAAAGGCAATAGTGGCACCAAATTACGCTATAGCAAAAAATGGTGCCACAAGATACAATTGCTAACTTGATGATTTCAAAGTAATATTAAGACTAAAATGAAAAAAAAATATTTAGTATTTTTTCTCCTCTCCGCTTTAATTTGTTTTCTGGCCAATTTTTTTAAACATAACCCCTTATTAGTTATTTTCTTAAATACCCTGCTTTTTCTGGGTTATGCCAATTTATTTAAAGAAGAATTTAATTTTAAGAGTGGCCTTACTTATTTGCCCTTTTTGGCTTTAATGCCGATTTTTACTTTTAATCATCAGTCGTTAGTCATTTACTTTGTGGAATTTTTGGTTTTAATTTCCTGGTACCTTTTTACAAAAATTAAAAAAAAGTCATTTATTATTGGCCTTGTAAGTCTGGTGATTTTCCTGTATTTCACCTTGCTCTCGAGTCACATTATTCTCTGGCCTTTTAAATTTGATAATTTAGAGAGACTAATTTATCCCCAAGAGCCTTTCCAGGTAGATATCCTCCGCCAACAGAAAGAAGCGTTATATTTTCCTTATCAACTCCGTTTAGTGGTTTTTAGCAATTTAACTTCTTATACTTATGACTTTTTTAATCACCTTCTGACCTTTACTTCTCTGGAAAACTTATACCGCACTCTCACGTTCGTAAATATTGTTTTGCTGGTCTTAGGACTCGCGTCTTTAAACAAATTAAAGCCATCATTAAAGTTCCTCGTTTTAAGCTCACTTTTTATTGCCCTAATCCCCATGGGCTTAATTAAAACCCCGGATACCTTAACCCAATTTTCACCTTTAAGAGGTATCTTTTTACTTCTAATTATTAACGGCTTTAAAGCAGAAAAACTAAGTTGGCCAATTTTTTTAAGCCTTTTTATTTTAAGTGTCTTTTTAAACCTGGGCTTTAATTTATGGTAAAAAAAATCATTATTATTTTAATCTCTCTGGCAACAATTTTTATCCGCTTTTATCATCTAGGCAGTGTTCCGCCTCATCTTGGCAATGATGAAATCTCCATTGCTTATGATGCTTATTCAATTGGCCAAACCTTGCGTGATGAACACAATCACTTTCTACCAATTTCCTTTGCCTCACATGGAACCTATAAAGCCCCGCTTTATATTTATTTTTCTGTCTTACCTATAAAATTTTTTGGTAACACGGAATTTGCCGCCCGTTTTATTTCCGCCATTGCTGGTATTTTAACCATCATCCTTTTAGGCTTTTTAACTTACAAAATCAGTGGCAACCAAGCCCTTTCTCTTTTATCATCTGCGATCCTCGCCTTTTCCCCTTGGCATATTTATACTTCCAGAATTGCCTTAGAATCAAATTTGGCTTTTTTCTTTTTCCTTTCAGGGATTTATTTGTTTCTATTTGCTAAAGAAAAAGAAAGACCCTGGTTTTTTCTTTTAGGAAGCAGTCTTTCCTTTAGCCTTTCAATTTATAGCTATCACACTGAGTGGCTGCTTAGCCCTTTGTTTATCTTTTTTTTGCCTTTTTTCTTTAAACTAAAAACAAAATTTGCTCAAGCCTTTTATTGGTTTATTACTGTTTTACTTTGCCTGCCTATCTTTTCTGACTATCTTAATAATCTGGGAACTACAGCCAGAGCCAATACGGAAATGATTTGGAAGCATCCTTATGTTTATCACTTTTTACAAAATTCGAGTCATACCATCATTGAAAAATTTTCGATCTTATTGGCGACTTTTTTCAGCAATTATTCCGGCAATATTAATCCTGGCTTTTTGTTTTTTAATGGCTTAAATTTATTACCGCAAAAAACTCCTTATCAATTTGGTTTACTACTGGCAATCTCACTGCCGTTCTTAGTCATTGGCCTTTGGTCTGCTAAAAAATTTTTTGGCCAATACTTTCAGTTTTTAATTTTTTTTACTGCCATTGGACCGTTTGTTGCTTCCTTAACTAATGGCGGTCCTAACTTGGTCCGCAATTTGCCCACTCTTGCCCCTTACTCTATTTTAATTGCTGCGGGGCTGATTTCAATTTGGGGTAAAGTCAAAACTTATCAAAAATACTTAATTATCTTTGCCCACCTTCTTTGTTTGTTTTACTTTTTGGCTTTTTACTTTGTCCATTATCCTGTTTACTCAGCCGAAGGCTGGCAATATGGTTATAAACAAGTGGCCTTACTGATTAAGCCTTTATATCCAAAGTATGACAAAATTATTATTGACCCAAGGTTCGGCAAAGGCAATGTTTACGCTGGCGTCCCCCATTTATATTTACCGTACTTTACTAATTTAGATCCCAAAATTTTGCTCTCCCGAGGCGGGACAGATGCCTTAATCTTTGGCAAATACAAGATTAAAAATCTGGATTGGGAAATTGAAAAAAATATTGAAAAAAATACTTTGTATGTTTTACCTGAAGATAATCCCCCGCCTAAAGATTTAAAAATGTTTCATCTCTTATATACTGTGAACCTCCCAAGTGGTCAACCAGAGTTTAGGATTTATGAGACTATCTCTCCTTAATCGCGTGAACCCTCTTCGACACTAAGCGCAATCGAAATACTCACAAAAGATAGTTTAATGTTACCTTTCTTTATCAAGATACAAATCCCTGCACCGGCCAGTGCAGGGATTGTGCTTAGGCTTCTCTTATCTTCCTCCAACTCTTCCCCTAGATCCAGGACTTACTTCTTGTTTTCTTTCCATTGGTTGAACCTCAATATTATTAATGACATCTTTAACTCCAGTTGTCCAAAAAGCATCAGTATAGGCAAGTGGCTTAGTCCTCGGATTTCTTACTGTTCCAGAAAGAGTAGCCGTTCCCCCGCTAACGCTGACCTCAACGTCATGAGCATCAGACATGGGAATTCCCGGGTCAGCAATAATATTATCTTTAGCCAAATCACCAATTTCATCGTCATCTAAAACATAATTATTGTTGTAATCATAGATGTCTAAATCAGTCCAACCCATGGGCGCTCCCCACCAAAACGGCGGTCCTCCCATACCGGGACCAAAACCTCCATACCCAAATCCATAAGGCGGCATAATTATCACCTCCCTTCTTTTGACAAACCTACGGTTTTTCAAATAACTTTTCCCTACAAGGTATCTTGTCGGATCATCAACAACCTTTCCGCCAAGATAATTTATAACCTGTTCTAAATTTCTTTACTTCTTTCCGGTTGTTTCTCACTATGTCATCAGCAACCAACAACATATCACCCAAAAATTAAATTTGTTCTAAAAAGCTATTAGGGGTTGGTAAGAGATTATTGCCAATATTCATTCCTACCCTCTTCTTACCGTTATTTAAAGGTCTATTTAACTCATTAAGTTATAGTGTAAACACAAATAATTTTTGGGAGGGAGGTGAAAAATATGAATAACAACATGAATAATATGAATAAAATAATGGACCAAACTCTGAAAGATATGCAAAAGATGAAAGACATGATGAAGAAAACAGGCATGGAAGACATGACGAAGCAAATGGACCAGGAAATGGACCATATGAAGAAAATGAAAGATATGATGATGCAAAAACAACCAATGTAAAATTAATTAGGGGCGCTTTCCGCGCCCCTTTATTAAACTTCTAGACCATGTAGTAGTGGACTTTAGTCCACACCAATTTTCATCTCTTTTTCTTTTTAAATTTTGCATAAATAAAACCAGAGAGAGCAATAAAAAGAGGTTATGAAATTTATGACTTTGATAAGACTGAAGAATTTGCAAAAAATCCAAGAATTTTTCTCCAATTGAACTTTTAGCGATATTATGGAGTAGTAAGAAGGAATTTATTTTAAATTTTTGGACAAACTTCAATAATATCAGAGTTTCTTATTAGAACTGTTTCATCGGTAGTATAAGAAAGTCCTTTGTTAGGATTAATCTCGAAGCCCAAATAAATAATTTTTGTCTTTCTTTTTTTAAGCTCATAAACGGCGGGCTGTAAATCTGAATCGGAACTGCAAAGGACTTTCTTATACTA
>JAMCYY010000036.1 GCA_023473205.1 Patescibacteria group bacterium | reverse complement strand
TTTATGGCTTTGCAAAAAAAAACCACCAGTGGTGACAATTATGGGTCATGTTGACCATGGCAAAACTTCACTTCTTGATTATATTAGGAAGACAAAATTAACTACAAAAGAATTTGGGGAAATTACCCAAGCGATTGGTGCTTATCAAATTGAATTTAAAGAGGAAAAAATTACTTTCATTGATACTCCAGGACATGCGGCTTTTGCCCAAATGAGGGCTCGGGGGGCAAGTGTGGCTGATATTGTTGTTTTGGTGGTCGCGGCTACTGACGGCGTGATGCCCCAAACCAAAGAATCAATAAAAATTATTAAAGAAGCTGGAATTCCTTTTATTGTTGCCATCAACAAAATTGATTTGCCTGAAGCAGAACCGGAGCGGATTAAAGGACAACTCACGGAAAATGAGGTTTTTGTTGAAGGTTATGGCGGAAACGTGGTGGCGGTGCCGATTTCTGCTAAAACCGGCCAAGGTATTGACCAGCTTTTGGAAATGATTTTACTTACAGCTGACTTAGAGGAGTTGAAAGCTGATCCGGCAGGAGTTTTAGAGGCCGTGATAATTGAAGCAAAATCAGATCATTTTTGTGGGCCTACGGCAAGTCTCATTATCAAAAACGGGTCTCTTTCTAAAGGCCAGCAGATTTTTGCTGATGGTGTAGAGGCAAAGATAAAAATGCTTAAAAATGAATGGGGTAAGTCCGTGGAAAAAGTTTTTCCTGGAGATCCAGTCTTAGTTTTAGGCTTTACCTCCTTACCTAAAGTAGGGGTAAAAGTAACTCCTTCTAAAGAAGGACAGGGCGCAACTTTTGAGGAAAAAGGTTTTTCAAAATCTGTCCAGGAAACTGGCAAAGAGAAATTCAGAATTATTCTTAAGGCTGATGTTTCCGGGTCCTTGGAAGCGATCCTGGGTTGTCTTCCCCAAGAAGTTTCAGTAATTGGACAGGGTGTCGGCGAAGTTAATGATTCGGATGTACTTTTAGCCAAGACTCTAAAGGCGGAAATTTACACTTTTAACTTGGAACCTGACGCGGAAACCAGGAAGCTAGCTCAAACAGAAAAAGTAAAAATTAAAAATTTTAATATTATTTACGATTTGCTTAAAGAATTAGAAGAGAGAATTCTTAAAATTTTGGAACCAAATATTGACCGAAAGATTTTAGGCAAGGCAGAAATTCTCGCTACTTTTGAAATGAAAGGCGAAAAAATTGCCGGGGCCAAAGTTTTAGAGGGTAAAATCAATAAAAGCCAACCTGTGATTTTGCAAAGAGGCGAGAAAGAACTGGGGCAAGTGAAAATTGTTTCCTTGAAACAACAAAGACAGGACATTAATGAAGCGGTTGTCGGTACAGAATTCGGGGCAGTTTTTTCCGGAAAAGTTGATTTTTCTAGCGGCGATATGATATTATCTTTCAGCCTAGAGGAAAAGTAACTAGGTTCTATCTATGAATAAAAATTATCCTTTGTCAGAGCTGCAAGAAAAGATTAATTCTTGTCAAAAAGTATTATTGGTTCTCCCTGCTCGCCCCAACTTTGACCAAGTTGCAGCCGCTTTGGCCTTTTCCCTTTCCTTAGAAACTTTCGGAAAAACTGTTTCGGTTGTTTGTCCTTCTGCCATGACTGTTGAATTTAATCATTTAGTTGGGGTAAATAAAATTACCACGAAACTCCAGGGAACAGATTTACTGATTACTTTAAATTATTCTCCTGATTATGTTGAAAGAGTGAGTTATAACGATGATAATAACCGACCTAATATTATTGTCCAACCTAAAGCAGGGGCACCACCTCTTTCTGAATCAATGGCCAGTTTTTCTTATTCCGGTCTAAACGCCGATTTAATCATGGCTTTTGGTGTTCGTGACCAAAGTGGGTTGCAAGTTAATGGCCAGTCTTTGGGTGGAAATTTTTTAGTAGATATTGATACTGATCCGACCAATTTTCAGTTTGGCCAATTAAATATTATTGATCCAGAAGCCGCGGCTTTGTCAGAAGTTATTTTAGGGATCATCTCTGGCTTAAACTTGCCTTTAAGCGTTGATATTGCTCAGAATTTACTTTCAGGTTTATCAAAAAGAACCCAAGGTCTGACCAGTCCAAGCATGAATGCTGATACTTATGAAGCCGTGGCAATTTGTTTAAGAAATGGAGCACAAAAGTTAATTGATTCTTCTCCCAAAAGAGAAGAATATTTAAATCCTAAACCCCAGCCGCGGCTTCAACCACGCGAAGAAAAAAGACCAAGCCTGCAAGATAATCCTGAAGACAAAGGTAAAAAACCACCAGCAGATTGGTTCGAACCAAAAATTTTTAAAGGAACTAATATTTCTTAAATCTTCGAAGCACGAAATACAATAGCTTAAAACGCAAATCGCAAAAGTCAAAACTATAGCTGAAAGCGTAAAGCTTATTAGTTTTTAGTTTTAAGTTATAGTTTTGCGTTTTGACTTTTAACTTTTGAGCTAAGAATAATTTTAATTTTGATATTCGGATTTTGATTTTCTTTAAGTTACTCTTGTTTTCTTGAGGCAAATTTTATATAATTCAAAAGTAAGAAAAATTTTAAGATAAAAAACATGGCACTTGAACCTAACGAAAAAAAACAAATTATTGATAAATATGCCACGGTTAAAGGTGATACTGGTTCTCCAGAAGTCCAGATTGCCTTGCTTTCCGGTAAAATTGACCGTTTAGTGGAACATCTTAAGATTAATAAAAAAGATGTTCATTCCCGACGTGGACTCCTATCCATGGTTTCCAAAAGAAGAAGGTTATTAACATATTTAATGAAGAAAGACGAAGAGCGTTATCGCCGGATTGTCAAGGATTTGGGCCTTTCCAAGTAACTTGTTCTTCGAACATCCCATGAAAATTATTACCAAAGAAGCGCAGATTGCTGGCCGAACTTTACGTTTAGAAGTTGGTCGTTTTGCTCCCCAAGCCAGTGCTGCTTTATTAGCCCAATACGGGGAAACAATGGTTTTAGCCACGGTTGTCCGTTCAGAGCCAAAAGAGGATTTAGGTTATTTTCCTTTAAGTGTTGAATATATTGAAAGGTTATATGCCGGTGGAAAAATCAAAGGTTCACGTTGGGTTAAAAGAGAAGGCCGTCCTTCTGATGAGGCAATTTTAACTGGACGTTTAATTGACCGCTCAATTCGTCCACTTTTCCCTAAAAATTATAACGATGAAGTCCAAGTAACGATTACTGTTTTGTCAGTTGATTTGGAAAACGATCCTGATGTTCTCTCGATTATTGCTGCTTCGGCTGTTTTAAGTATTTCGGAAATTCCCTGGTATGGTCCTTTAGGAGCAGTGAGAGTTGGTCTTAAGGAAGGGATACCTTTTATCAATCCAACTGAATCGGAAAAAGAATTTTCTGACCTTGATTTAGTGATTTCGGCAACCAAAGAAAGAATTGACATGATCGAAGGCGAAGGCCGGGAGATTCCAGAAGATGAAATTGCCAAGGCCTTACAATTTGGTAAAACCGAAGCTCAGGCAGTAATTGCTTTAATTGAAGATTTACAAAAAGAAGTTGGTTTACCTAAGCTTGCAGTTAAAGAAAAAGAAATTACTCCGGAAGTAAAAAACCAGGCGCAAAAGTTTGTTAAAGAGAGCTTAGATGAAGTTTTTGCTAAGGAAAAAGGCAAGGAGATTGGTGGCAGTGGTTCAGAGGAATATAAAAACGCTTTTTTGGCTGATGTTCCCAGTGAAAATAAAAAAGAAGCGGCAGGAGCTTTTGAATATTATTGGAAAAAAATATTTAGGGAAAAAGTTTTGTCAGGAAAAAGACTTGATGGCCGTGCCTTAACTGAAGTCAGGCCAATTGAAGTCGAGGTAGGAATTTTACCGAGAACTCATGGAAGCGCGATGTTTAAACGCGGGTTAACCCAAGTTTTAACGGTGACGACTTTAGGCGCGCCTTCTTTGCAACAGCTTATTGAAAGCGCGACTGGTGAAGAGTCAAAAAGATATATCCACCATTACTCAATGCCTCCTTATTCAACCGGGGAAGTGGGCCGGGTTGGTGGTCTTTCTAGACGGGAAGTTGGCCACGGAGCTTTAGCCGAAAGAGCGCTTGAACCGGTGATTCCAACTGAGGAACAATTCCCTTATACCATTAGAGTAGTATCGGAAGTTCTTTCGTCAAACGGTTCAACTTCCATGGGCTCCACTTGCGGTTCAACCCTTTCTTTAATGGACGCTGGCGTGCCAATCTCTGCTCCGGTTTCCGGAATAGCGATGGGTTTGGTGACTGGTGAAGATGCCGGAGCCAAAGGCAATTTCGTAGTTTTAACCGATATTATGGGTGCGGAAGACTTTAATGGTGATATGGATTTTAAAATTACGGGTACTGAAAACGGCATTACGGCTATCCAGCTTGATGTTAAAATCCCTGGTTTGACCGAGGAAATGATCGCGAAGATTTTACCGCAAGCCCGTGAAGGCCGAATGTTTATTTTAGGTAAAATGCTCTCCGCTCTTGATAAACCAAGACAAAAGTTATCTCAATATGCACCGAGGGTCGCTGTTATACATATTGACCAGGAAAAAATTGGTGAAGTGATTGGTCCAGGTGGACGGATAATCCGAAAATTAATTGAAGAGACGGGGGAG
>JAMCYY010000027.1 GCA_023473205.1 Patescibacteria group bacterium | reverse complement strand
CCTTCCCCGCGGTGGCGTTATCGTCGGCGGTGAAATCGCCAGACTTTTAAACATACCTCTTTCAATCATTATTGCCCGAAAAATCGGTCATCCTTTGCAACCGGAATTTGCCATTGCTGCCATAACCGAAAATGGCCACTTGGTGTCCAATAAAAACTATCTTGAAGAAGTTCCCCTGGAATGGTTTAAAAACGAAGTTTCTCAGGAACAAACAGAAGCCAAAAGGAAAAGAACCCTTTATACTCCTTTTTTAAAAAACATCAATTCCAAAGGAAAAATTTTTATTTTAGTTGACGATGGAATTGCTACCGGTTTAACCACCAAAGCGGCAATTAGTGATTTAAAAGATAGAAATCCGAAAAAATTAATTTTAGCCGTACCTGTAATTCCTCAAGACAGTGCAGAAGAAATTAAAACGATGGTTGATGAACTGACAGCTTTAGCGATACCCAAAGATTTTTTGGGTGCGGTCGGGGCATATTATCAGGAATTTCCTCAAGTAAGTGATGAAGAAGTAGTTAAGATATTAAAAGAAGTAAATAATTATTAATTATGACCGAAATCCATATTCCCATCGAAGATATTGTTTTAAAAGGCAACTTAGTCGTTCCAGTTAAAAGTCAGGGCTTAGTCATTTTTTCCCATGGCAGCGGCAGCGGAAGACTAAGCCCGAGAAATAATTACGTCGCCGATGTTCTCAATGAAGCGAAAATTGGCACTTTGCTTTTGGATTTATTGACGGAGATAGAAGATGAAAATTATGATAACCGCTTTAATATTGATTTACTGACAGACCGGCTGCTTAGTGCTGTTGTCTGGTCAAAAAAAAATCCAGAAACGCAAAACCTGAAAATCGGGCTTTTTGGCGCCAGTACCGGCGCGGCTTCTGCCCTACGGGTCGCGGCTAATTTAGAAAAAAAAATTGCGGCCGTAGTTTCCCGCGGCGGACGGCCTGATTTAGCAATGGAAATTCTTAACCAAGTAAAATCACCTACTTTACTTATTGTGGGCGGAGAAGACGATATTGTGATTGGCTTAAATGAAATGGCTTATGAAAAACTAACGGCGGAAAAAAATTTAATCATTATTCCTGGAGCCACTCATCTTTTTGAAGAACCGGACACTTTGGAAGAAGTGGCTAAATTAGCTAAAAACTGGTTCTTAAAATATTTTTAAAAAGTTTCTTACCCCGTTCATACTTATATTGCACTTATTCTTAACTGATTTTACTTAGTGTCAACTCAAGAGTAAGCATTATGGAAGAAAATGTTAAGCAAATTATCCGTGGGCTTGTCACTTTATTAATTATTGTTGCCTTAATTTGGCTGGGAATTTATCTTTTCCGCCGAGCTACAGGACAAGGGGCCACTTCTTTATCGCCCACGCCTTTTCCCTCTCCCATTCCTTCTTTAACCCCCTTACCCACGGCCACTCCGACTTTAATTTTGACACCGACTCTCCAACCACGGCAAATCCAGCAAACTCCTGATACCGGCTACTAAAATTTTTAATAATTTTTTCTCAATTGTTCGAAGCCACTGAGAGATTAATTCGCTATTCGGCAAAACCATTAACCCAATAACCTAAATCCTGCCTATCAACAAAGCCGTCACAATTAAAATCAGCAGAGTATTGCGGCTGGATAGTCCCGCTGACAAGTTGGTTAAGCCAAAGATTTAAATCTGCCCGGTCAACGACATTATCACAATTGGCATTGCCGGAAAGTTTTGTTGGCACTCCAACCGGACAAGAGCATAAAGGATTAGGCGTTGGCGTTGGAGGATTACGGAAATCAATAGCGTTTTGGGGATATAAAATATAATACCACCAGTTTTTCCTAAAAGAAAAAGGCCTGCCTTGATTATCAATCATTGGCACTTCGCCGTCACTTCCGGGCAAACTGCCAAGCCAAAATTCCGCCCAGCCATTGGGGTTTTCATCACTGCAGCCCCATTTTTGACAATTGATCGTTTCTGTCGCTCCGGTAAAATCAGGAAAATTCTTCCAGTCAAGACAATTTGACTCTTTAAAGGAATTATTGTCGTAATCATAATGTTGAACGGCATTTGAGGGAAAATGAGAATTGCCGCAATAAGCCGGATAAAAAGGACCAGTAGTAATACCGTAATTTACGCCATATAAATTACCTCGCATAAAATTATCAAGATATTTCTGCTTATCTTCAGGTTTAAAACGATTAAAGATATAATTCAAGGAACCTTCAACTCGGTGGCCGTATATATGCAAAAAAGATTTATAGCTGTAACCCGGATTCATCACCGCATATTGCTTTTGGCACTGAGGAAGAGCATAAACACCGCCGTTAATATTAAAGCCATTTACTGGACCAATCATAAAATTTTCCCAGGTTGTCAAATAAGGAATACTCATCATCCAAATCTCGTCAACATTATTTTCCGCCGCAATCTCGCAAATCCGGTTTTCTGTAATAAATTTTGGGTAATCCATTAGCCATTTTTGCCTTTCACAATCATCATTTCCCCCATGAGCACAGCGGTCAAACTTGGCAAAGTCATAAACATAATTATTCGTATAAAACGGAAAATTGGTAATATGAATTTTTTTCACCACCTCATAGTTAATAGCGCCGCCGGAAAGCCTTTTGAAAGCATCAATATTTGCCTGAGCGCCAATGTCTTCCATCTCTCCAGCAGTTTTACCGGCAAACTGCCAACCGTAATACTTATCAGCTAATGTCACACCGTTTTCTACGGGATTAAGACCAATTAGTAAAACTCGGAGATTAAAAGTTTCCACGGCCATAGCTGAGCAAGGAGCAAGCAATAAGCATAAACAAAGTAGAAGAAGTAAAAAAAGAGTTCTTTTAAAAGAAAAAAGTAATTTCATACTCACCCTGTCTTCTTTATCATAGAATTTTTCGAATAATCAATGCAAGAAGCATTTCTTACCCAAGGCTTACTTTTTTCTTAACAATTTTGGCGTGACCATTTTTTAGAATAAAAAAAAGGAAGTCTATGGCAAATTATGGCAATAAAAGACCAATCTGGCAATGGGTTTTAGTTTACTTAATTATCGGTCTTATTATTTACGGAGCAATTTATTATTTTGTCATTGCCAGAAATCGAGTTAACTATATTTCTCCGGTTAGTCCCTCACCAACTTCTGAAGAGATAACCATTACCGAAGAACCCAGCCCAACTGAAGGCTTATAGAAGAACCCCGCCCAAGCTTTGGCGGGGTTTTACCTCGAAGGACTCATGAAACTTCGTCAAAAACCAAGATCTGCCTAATGACTTGCATTATCATTCTCTCCCTTTTCTTCTTTTTTCTCACCTTTCTTTAAACATTCCGGACAACGGATTTGCTCTTCATCTTTCGCTGTAAACTCTTTGCCGCAATCGACACAAGTTTTTGGCATTTTTCTTCACCTCCTTTCATCATTCGTGCTTTGAACTATCATGAGAGGATTTAAAAATAACACAGAAATAAAAAAAATGCAGTAAGGCGAATAACGAAAGAATTGTTAGATAACATTAGTGAAAAATGAAAAATTATAATCTAAAGTTTTTAGTTTATTTCCGTCTTTAACTTTAAACTAAAGCCCTGCCTATTCGAATTTGGCAGGGCAGGCAAAACCCATGGATTTAATTTAAAACTTAAGTTGATTCTGCTGGCGGTTGAATTTCTGCCGCAACTTCTTTAGGCTTTTCTTCAACTACCGGTTTATCCTCAACATTTACGGTCACCGGACCGCAAGAAAGATTTTTGCTTTCCCGGGATTGATCACTTTTCGCTTCCAGATTAATATCAACCCTGACAGTCACAAGCATCTTTTCCTCACCTCCTTTCATTAAAATTTGTACTGAAGAAATGGTTAACCGACTAGAGACTAACATAAAAGAAGAACTAACTGCTGTACCCCAAAGCACACCAAGAAAGCAAACAATAATACGAAGAAAATTAACTATGAGAAGACTAGAATAATTAGAATAATTTGGTTAATTAGGTTAATTTTTCTTCAGTCTCCCTTTGATACTTCTTAATAAAGTATCTTTAATTTGGCTCCCGTTAAATCCGCTTCTGTACCATTAGCAGAACGAAGCTGTACTGAATAAAGATTATTTCCACGCCAAATATTTATGCCTGAAGATTCCAAACGTGTGTAATTACTACTCTGGGAAGAAAGATCACTATAATCCACCCCCCGGTTATTTGACTTATCATAAAGACGAGTATAAACCAAAGCTGAGCCATGCAAGGCCATTAAATTAGTTTCCCAACGGACTTCTTTCGCCCCTGGATAACTGCCTAAATCAAAATAAAACTGCGAGCCGTCAATATCGGTCCAGGAGGTATTCACAGTTGACCCATTAGTCGCCAAGGGAATGTATAAAATTTTTGGCAAATTATTAGTCAGTGGCCTAGTCGTTGGCAAAGCCTTAGTTAAAGGGGCAACCGAACTTTCACCTGCTAAAGGAGTGACTTTACTAAGTTCTTCCTGAATTTTATCGCTAATTGTTTTTTGGCAAACTTCACCACAATCATTAGTAGTCTCATTCTTCGCTAATAAATTTCCTGTTTCAACCTGCTTTTCTGCACTCTTAGTCTCTCCTAATCCATCCCAATTTTCTTTTAATATAAAATAATCTATTCCTAAAAGATTAACCAAAGCAAAAATTACTAAAACAAGAAGAATTATTTTCAAAAATTTAGACATCATCTTATTTATATTAACTCTTATCCTATGTCTTCATCAAGACTCTTATTATTAAAATGGAATTTCATCTTTATTTTTTCTTTTTTTAAGATCGGAAGAGCACACGTC
>JAMCYY010000080.1 GCA_023473205.1 Patescibacteria group bacterium | reverse complement strand
CCTTGAAGTTTACGCCGGAAAATTAGAGAAGCCCTTTTAACCGTTGCCATTGAAGCGGTTTATTCTAAAGATACAATTTTAGAGATGTATTTAAACCAAATTCCTTACGGAGGAACTGCTTACGGTATTAGTGCTGCAAGCCAACTATATTTTGGTAAAGATCCTAAAGATCTTTCTTTAGCCCAAGCAGCTTTACTTGCTGGCCTGCCTGCTTCCCCCACCCGTTACTCTCCTTTTGGTGCTCAACCGGAACTAGCCAAAAGCCGTCAGGAATATGTCTTAGAGGAAATGGTTAAAGATAAAATGATCTCTGAAGAAGAAAAAAATACCGCCGCCAGCGAACAAGTTACTTATGCTTTCCACGGTAATGGCATTAAAGCTCCTCATTTTGTCATGTATGTTAAAGACCAGCTGGTGGATAAACTTGGCCAAAAAACTGTTGACCGTGGCGGCTTAAAAGTTTATACCACCCTTGATTTAACTCTCCAAGATTTAGCCCAAAGCGCAGTTGCTTCTGAAGTGGCAAAATTACAAAAAGAAAAAGTTTCCAATGGAGCAGCCCTAGTCACTAACCCAAAAACCGGAGAAATTTTAGCCATGGTTGGTTCTAAAGATTATTTTGCCAAAGATATTGACGGCAATGTTAATGTCACTACTTCACTCCGACAACCAGGATCTTCTATAAAACCCTTAAATTATGCTTTGGCCATTGAAAGGAAAATTTTAACTCCGGCAAGTTTAATTTTAGATATCCCGACTTGTCTTAATGTTGCTGGTCAAAAACCATATTGCCCGACAAATTATGATAGTCAATTTCATGGAGCCGTCCAACTACGTTTTGCTTTAGGTAATTCTTATAATGTCCCAGCCGTAAAAACTTTAGCTTTAAATAGTCTTGAAGATTTTATGGCCACTGCCTCAGCCATGGGCATTACTACTTTTAAAGACCCTAAAGATTATGGTTTGTCACTTACCTTGGGTGGCGGTGAAGTTAAAATGACTGATTTAGCCACTGCTTTTGGAATTTTTGCCAATCAAGGAAGAAAACAAAATCTTTATAGTATTGAAAAAGTTGAAGATTACCAAGGAAAAGTCCTTGAGGAACATAAATTTGTCGAAGGAGAAAAAGTCATTTCACCGGAAACCGCCTATTTAATTTCTCACATATTGCTAGACAATAATGCGCGGCAACCAATGTTCGGAACTTCTTCTTATTTAGTCGTCAAAAACCATCCTGAAGTTTCCGTAAAAACCGGAACAACCAATGAAAAAAAAGACAACTGGACTATCGGCTACACTCCTTCTTATTTAGTTTCGGTTTGGGTGGGCAATAATAACAGTCAATCAATGAGTGCGGTTGCTTCAGGTGTCACTGGCGCATCCCCAATTTGGAATAAAATTTTTAATGGTATTTTTCAATTACAAGAAAAGGAAGACGGTAAAAGTCTCCAGGAATGGCCCACCAAACCAGATGGCGTCATTGGTACTTCAATTTGTGTTATGAGTGGTCTTCTCCCTGGTGATACAGGTTGCCCCACTCGTTATGAATATTTTCTTGAAGGCACGGTCCCCACAGAAACCGAATCTTTAAAACATCAAATCACAATCAACAAAACAAACGGTCAGCCAGTCGAGCCAGGACAAGATGTTTTGCCGGAAAACCAGGAAATGCAGGAGCATCAAGTCATCAGCGACATCACTGGCTCTATTTTATGTTTAGATTGCCCCTTTCCCACTGACCCTGCAGTGTTTAATGCCAAAGAGTTGAAGAGGTAAGAGGAAACGAAAAAACTCACCCTCATTAGCCACTTCAATTTCCCGGCTGCATGCGTTAGAATACGGCCATGAAAAGGACAGGTAAGGTTAGCCGTGGACAAAAAAAAATTTCATTACCCCTAGCAGGGCGTTTTTTTTCCTTTATTGGCAAGCCCATTTTTAAGGGACTTCTTTATTTGGGATACCTTTCTTTAGCAATTACAACCAAAGTAGAAAAAAGTTTGTCTTCCCATAAGCCAAAAAAAATAAATATTCCCAAGCCTTCCCTAGCCAAGGCAATAAAACCTAAGACCTCATCTTCTTCTAAGGTATCCAGCAGAATCATCAATACCATTAGCTTTTCTTTAGGCATGGGTCTTGCTTCCATGGCTTTTGTTTATTTCCTTTTTCCCATCCTGAAAGACTTGCCTTCTCCCCAAAGCTTAGCTAACCGTGACCAAAGTTTAACTACCAAAATTTTTGACCGAAATGGAAAAATACTTTATAAAATTTATCTTGAAAAAAACCGCACCCCTGTTCCCTTAACCGACCTGCCTCCTTATTTAATTCAGGCAACGTTATCAATTGAAGACAAAGAATTTTATAAACACCGAGGTTTATCTTTAACTGGTATTATCCGGGCTGCTTATCAAAATCTCATTTTAAGGGAAAAAACCGGCGGCTCCACCATTACCCAACAGCTGATTAAAAATGCTTTACTAACTTCAGAAAAGACCTGGCAGCGAAAAATTAAAGAGGCCTTACTGGCGGTTTTAGTGGAAAAGAAATACACCAAAAATCAAATTTTAGAAATGTATTTTAATGAAGTCGGTTTCGGCGGCGCTACTTATGGCATCGAAGAAGCCGCAGAAACCTATTTTGGCAAACACGCCCGAGATCTTTCTTTGGCTGAAGCAGCCTTACTTGCTGGCCTGCCTGCTTCACCTACTCGTTATTCCCCTTTTGGTCTGAATTCATATTTAGCTAAAGAACGGCAAGCACTGGTTTTAAAACGGATGGTGGAGGAAAAATATCTTACTGAAGAAGAAGCAAACCAAGCCTTAGCGGAAAAACTTCAGTTTGCTCCGCAAAAAACGGAAATTTTTGCACCTCATTTTGTGATGTATGTTAAAGACTTACTGGTCCAAAAATATGGTGAAAAAATGGTAGAAACCGGTGGCTTGGAAGTTAAAACCAGCTTAGACCTGGAAATACAAAATTCTGTCCAGGAAATTGTTGCCCAAGAAATTAAAAAATTAGGCAACTTGCACATCACCAATGGAGCAGCCCTAGTCACTAACCCAAAAACCGGAGAAATTTTAGCCATGGTTGGCTCTAAAGATTATTTTGCCAAAGATATTGACGGCAATGTTAATGTCACTACTTCACTCCGACAACCAGGATCTTCTATAAAACCTGTTAACTATTCTCTCGCCCTTGAAAATGGTTTTACCGCAGCCAGTTTAATTGATGACTCACCGATTACTTATCAAGTTCCAGGCCAGCCGCCTTATTCCCCCCAAAATTATGACCATCGATTCCATGGACAAACTTCTTTGCGCATTGCCTTAGGTTCTTCTTTTAATGTCCCGGCCGTCAAAATTTTAGCTGCCTTTGGCGTCAAAAAAATGGTCCAACGCGGAGAAGAAATGGGTATTACTACCTGGACTGACCCTTCCCGTTACGGCCTTTCTTTAACTTTGGGCGGCGGTGACGTCAGAATGACTGATATGGCCGTTGTTTATGGAGTTTTGGCCAATAGCGGTATTCGTGTTGACCTTAATCCAATTCTAGAAGTCAGTGACAGCCAGGGAAAAATTTTAGAAAAAAACTCCCAAGGGAAAAATTTGCCGGTCTTAAGTCAAAGTGTTGCTTATTTATTAACCAATATTTTAGCTGATAATTCCGCCCGCACTCCCGCCTTTGGCCCTAATTCTTTACTTTATATCCCTGACCGACCAGTAGCGGTAAAAACCGGTACCACCCAAAATATGCGTGACAATTGGACCATTGGTTATACTCCTTCCCTTTTGTCAGCAGTTTGGGTTGGCAATAACGACAGCTCGCCCATGAGCTATGTTGCTTCAGGCGTTACCGGGGCTTCTCCAATCTGGCGCAAAATCATGGATCAGCTTTTAGAGGGAAGAAAGGCCGAAGATTTTATTGTACCGCCCGAAATCAAAGAAACTGATATTTGCCAAACAACTAATACTCTTCCTTGCCGCGGTTGTCCAATGATCAAAAAAGAATTTTTTATCTTAGGCACTGAACCCCAAGCTTCTTGCAGCGGCCAGTGGGTTACGCCTATCCCCTCGCCAATGATTAGCCCTTATTATCCCCAATAAAAAGTTGTTGTTGCGGGTTTTCTTGTCCCGATTCTGAAAGGCATCGGGGAGCCCGCGCCATCCAATTTCGTAATAGCGGACTTTCTTAATCTGAGTGAAGTCGAAGATAGTCCGCGTCATAAGGTCTTTTAATTTTTCTAACACTTCATTAGGAACTTCTGTCCTTCATTCAACAGCATCCAAGAAATGTATTAGCCGACACCTCAGGATATCTAAATCTTTTTCATCCCCCATCCTCTTTGATCTTTTTGATTAAAAATGATGAGAGCATGGAAATCTTGATAGACACGCGTTTGGGGCGGTAAGTTTTCTTCAAAAAGATTTTTCAAAAAATCGTAACTCAGATTTTGAGAAAGATTGTGTCTTTTTATTAATTTTCTTGTGTATTCATCAATGACAAAAGTTGGTTTGTCAAAAGCATAAAGTAAGATTGTATCCGCCGTCTCTGGCCCAATACCTTTTATCTTCAGGAGTTCTTCTCTTTTTAAGATTTTATTTTTTAAAACAAACTCACTAAAAGCAAAAATTCTTTTTGGTTTACTTTGATAAAAGCCAGCGACTCTTACTAAAGGAATTAATATTTCTGGACTCTTTAGTTGACCAATTTTTTCAAATGAAAGTAGATTCGCTTTTTGAAGATTAAGAAGCGCGAGCTCGGCATTGTGCCAGCTCGTTCTCTGGGTTAAAATCGCCCCCAAAGCGATAATTTCTCTGTCTCTTTCTGACTTACTTTTAGAGCACCACTGCGGCCAATATTTCCCTGGAGAACCATGTTTTTTCAGAAGGTCGAGATAAAGAGAGTAAATATTATTCACAAATCTTGTAAGAAATTATTCTAATACAATTACCTTTATATGTACCAACACCCAATT
>JAMCYY010000113.1:485-5018 GCA_023473205.1 Patescibacteria group bacterium | reverse complement strand
AAAGTTCCACAATCTTTCTTTCATCTTCCGAAAGGCCTTCAATCGGGCGGACACGCGGGTCCGCCCCTACTCTTACTCTATCTCTTACTCTTACTGTTATCCCCAGCTCTTCCAAAATATCCTCTACCTTAGTCACCAGCTTCGCCCCTTTTTTAATAAGGACAGAAGAACCCGCGGAAAGCGGCGAAGTAATTGGCCCGGGAACAGCAAAAACTTCCCTGCCTTGCTCAGCCGCAGCTCTGGCCGTAATCAGCGAGCCGGAATCTTCCGCTGCTTCCGTTACCACCACGCCTAAAGAAAGACCGCTTAAAATCCGGTTGCGCGCTGGAAAATTCCCTGGTACCGGCTGCAGGCCTAAAGGAAATTCACTTATTAAAGCCCCGCCGCTTTCCATAATTTGATTGGCTAAATCTTTATGTTCCGGCGGATAAATTAAGTCCAAGCCGTGGCCTAAAACTGCAACAGTTAAACCATTATTTTTAATAGTTGTCTCATGGGCAATCCGATCTACTCCCCGGGCTAATCCCGAGACAATCACCAGACCAGCATCAACTAATCCCTGGACCATCATTTCTGTCACCTGCCTGCCATAACCCGTCACCTTTCTTGTCCCCACCACCGCAATTGCCTTTTTTTGAAAAAGATCATTTATTTTCGTAGTAGCGGACTTGCTTGCCCCGTACCATCCTGGTACAGGGCTTGATCTGAGCGCAGCCGAAGATAGTCCGCGCCATTTTACGAATAATAAAAGTGGGCACTCTACCGTCTCTTTCAACATCTTTGGGTAACTTTGTTCCTCAAGACAAACAACCTCGATGTTTAATTTTTGCAACCGAAGAAAATACGAATCAGCGTTAAAGTTTTTCCGAAAAAAAAGAAAACGGTCAACAATTTTTTCCGGCAGTCCGGTAGCCCTTAAATCTTTTTCTGAAGCAGTAAGGGAGGCTTGAGCCGAACCAAAAAAATCATAAAGCAGTTTAAACCGCTGCGGCCCAATGCCTTGAAAAACTGCAAACGCCAACCAGGCTTTTTTCTCAAGAAAGTCCATGAGACTATTATATATTGTTATCCTCAGAAATATCTCAGATTTGTCTCAAGAATCAGTCTAATTGCTTCTTTATGCTTAACATATGGAACAAATAATTTCTAGTCATGGCATTATTAGTTTTGGCGAGCACTACCAAACTTCTTTGGGTGAAGGAAAAGTCATTGTTTATCTTTATGATGAAGACGAAACAAACGAAACCAAAGTTAGTAGCGTCCCAGAAAGCGAAATTAATGCTGAAATTATTTCCTATCCTCAAAATTACAGCGTCATTATTGTTGAAGAAAATGAAAAAAACAAAATCAAAGTTGTTCCTCGAGGAATTTTTGCTTCATAATTCGCGTTTGTTCGTGTATTATGTGTTATTGACTCAAAGGAAAAAAAAGATTAATAATAGTGGTTATGACAAACTTAAGTAACCAACCAGCCACCAAAAAAGATATTCAAGAAATTAAAGATACTTTAAAAGGTTTTGCCACCAAAGATGACTTGAAAAATCATCCGACTAATGACGACTTTGACAATTTTCGTGAAGGAATAAATAACCAATTTACCAACTTCAGAAGCTGGATGATTGATATTATTGACGAAGTTATGGGAGAATTGAAAGCCATTAGGGAAAATCAAGAAGTTCATGCTTTTTCTCACTCAAGGATTGATGATGATCTTGATAATCACGAAAACAGAATAAAAAAATTAGAAAAAACCCCAGCTTCAGCCTAATTTAAGACTAACAACATCTAAAGGCTTCAAGATTTACACCATTCATCAAGAGATGAATATAAGGTATTAGGAATAAAATAATAGTCAATATTTCGATGATCACAAGATGATACTAATTCTTTCTGAAGTAAAGGCAAAAGTCCCTGATATACTTTTTTTCTATCAAGATCAGTTGCTTCACTAATTTCTTGAAGGGTCATTTCATCACTATTTCTATAAAGAGCTAAAAATACCAAAGAAAGGCTACTGTAATAACTTTCGCCAAATTTTTTTCTTCGCTCACTGTTTGTCCACCGCCACCTTCTCATCTTATTTAATCTAATATCATAAAATCTTAAAAAACCCCAGCTTCAGCCTAATTTAAGACTAAAACCTCCGGACACTCAGTGACACAGGCAACTCTATCCTTCTCTTGAAGCCGACGGAGAATTCTTTTTGCCTGATAAGTTGAACAACCTAATTTTTCCACAATCTTCGAAAATCCAAGAGGACGAGAGCCTTCCTCTAGTATTTGTAAAAGCCTTGCTTCTGTCTCTTGCCAATAGATAGGTTCTGTTAAGTCTTCATATTCTTTTGTCCACATCTCCCCAAAAAGATCTTTATCTTTTTTAAGGCAAGTTTGAGCAAATTCTGATAAATTATGATCAGGATAAATTTTGGGCCTTAAAAGCCAAGTAACCACTGAAACTTCATTGCCGGTTTCCGCAAAAAGAAAATCCAAAAACACCCGGCTACCAGACTCTTTTTTTTCGATTGATTCATCCGCCATTTTAGTCAGTAACCGGCTTTCCCGATCTTCCGCGGCTAAAAATTCTCCCATTTCCGGCCAAAAGCCCTGAGGCCGAAAAAAGCCCATATCTTTGGCTTTTTGATAACTTAAACCATAATCCCCATCCAAGGAGTCAAAGAATTTCTCCACTAAAAATCTCGCATTGGCCCTTCTTTGCTTTTCCTCACCTAAAAGTTCAGGCTGACTGGCTAAAACATGAACAACATTTTCTTCAATCCAAGCACAAGTTTGTCGATAAAGACTTAAAAATCTCCTTTGGTCCAAACAATCTTTCGGTCCTAGAAGTCGATCAGCAAAATTTCTTCGATTTAAAATTGGCAGCAAATCATTCCAGGCAGAAGTTTTAAGCATCCGCATCACCCCATCAAGCGTTTCCGGCCAATTACCGGCTAAAGGTAAAACCACGTCCGGACAATAATAAATACCCGGTCTTAAATCATGGCCTAAAAAATTTAACAAAACCTGGCGAGGAGTTGGGAAAAAATGTAAAAGTCTGCCTTCAAAACCCGTAATTTGTCCGGCCTCATTTCGCGTTGGCACCACTAAAACTCCTGGACAATTTTCTTCCGCCATTAAAGAAAATAAAAGATTAAAATTTTTCGGAAAACAAAGATGGGCAAAAGGCTCAGTTAATTTTGATTTGCCAATTAACAAATAATGATGGTCTGGCCGTCTTTTGCTTGTTCTAACCGAAACTATTCCCCGCTCAGAGGGATGATAACTTCCATGAGCAAAACCTCGGGCAATCTCGGCAAGACTGGGAAATTCTCGTCCAAAAACAAAATAGCCATCAATTTCCGGAAAAGAGCTTAAGAATTCTGCGGGAAGGTTGGCATTATAAGCTCTTTGCCAAACCGGTCGACTTTTATCAAACGGCTTTTCCCCAAAAATTTCTCTCGCCACGTCACGAATAATAACTAAATAAGCATCAGGATTTTCCTCTTGAAAAGCCTGCAAATGTCGGCCAAAATCAGTTAACCCTACATTTGGCGTCGAAGGCGAGAGTTGACCGTAAATGCCTTTCGGCGGCACTTTGGGAAATTCTGACTGCAAAAGCTCTTCCCAAAATCTAATTTTTTCTTCATCACCGGAAACTAAATCAGATAAAAACTTCGCCTGAGTTCCATTGTCAAGTAAAACCCGCAGATAACCCAATCCGCAAGAAACTAAACTTTCCTCAGCAACTACCAGATCCACCTCTGGTCTCTCTGCCCATCTTTCTCTCACTTTTAATCCTCTCGCCAACAGTAACCCCGATTCCTAATTGACTGTAGGCTCCGGCCATCAATACCGATGGCCTTTAATTTCCGGCGCAGTTGCGATAAAACTTTGTCAATCGCCCAATCAGAATATTTCTCATACGACTCTTCTCCCCAAAGAATTTCGGCAATCTCATCTTTGGTAAAAATTTTATTTTTCTCCCGAACAAAATTGGATAGTAAACGATATTCATTTAAAGTTAAATTTTTGCCAATCGCCAGGGAATTGACCAAAAGTTCGCCGGTTTTTTCATTAAAAGCGATTTTTTCCGCCTTACTTCCTAAGTTTTTTAAATAATTTTCAAAAAGTGGTGAAAAGACTTTAAATTGACCTTTTTCCAAGCGGATAATTCCCAGGTTCATGAGTCTTCCTGGAAAGTCTGCCATTACTCTTAAACTCGTCTGTTCCTGCTTGGTCAAAGAACTCCAAATTTCACAAAAAATCATTTTTATTTCTTGGAAATTACTTAATTGCACCAGCATCTCTTCTTTGGTTGTCTTAGTCGTAAACTGTTCACTGCCAACTCTTAAACAAACTTTAAGTAAAGACGGATGACCACCCGAAAGATTAATAATTTCCGGAACCAGTGCCGACGGCAGCTTTAAATTGTATTTAGCCATCCTTCTTTGCAAAGAAAAAAGAGCTTCTTTTGAGGAAAACAAAGGAAAATACAAACGCCTTTGGCTGATAACCTCTTTAAGCCGATCATACCGAT
>JAMCYY010000113.1:0-475 GCA_023473205.1 Patescibacteria group bacterium | reverse complement strand
GTCGTTTTTGGTTTTAACTAAAGCCGTTAGCTCTTTAAGCCGATCATACCGATAAAAATCACTAAAAAAAATGTCACGATTAACCGCGAAAATAAAATGGATCTTTTTTTTATCAATTTCCCAAAGGGTTTTTAAATTATTGAAGAAAAACTTTGAAAATTGCAGGTCATCAAAACGGCCTAAAAGGAAAATTAAATGCCATCCTTGGCTAATTAAAGAGCTAACGGCTTTAGTTAAAACCAAAAACGACTGTTGGCCATCAGAATCTTGGCCTAAAGCAGAAAGCATAAGATCAAAATAAGCGTCCTCACTCCCCGCTCTTAGCTGGTCATAATCAATAAAAACAATTTTGTATTTACCAAGCTTTGAAAAGCCAAACTGGCCAGCATTTTCTGCCAAATATTGCAGGGTTCTTTTCCGGCCTCCGCCGGGGACAAAATCCAAAGTCACGCTCTCACCCCGCAAAAAACTGACC
>JAMCYY010000055.1 GCA_023473205.1 Patescibacteria group bacterium | reverse complement strand
AGAGCTTAGCCAAGTTGATTTTTTTTTTGGACTCAAGTTTAGTAGTTAATCAATTAAACGGAGTCTTTAGAATAAAAGAAAACCATCTTAGAGATCTAATTATCTTTTTAAAAAATCTTGAAAAAAAAATAAATACGAAAATTATTTACCATCTTGTCCCGCGAGAAAAAAATAAAGTTGCTGATTTCCTTGTTAATCAAGCCCTTGACCAATTATAAATTCTTTCACGAAAATTTTATTGTTTTTCACGTTGCCTCGGAAGCTAGTCAGTATCTGAAAAAATTAATATTTTTTTGTCATTGTTTTGATAAAAAATTTTCTCTACAATAAAGTTAATGCCCGACGAAAATTTTTTTTTCAAAACTGAATTTGACTTTTTTTCGCGAACCTTAATTGTGGACGAAAAAGGAGAACTTGCAACACACCTGGTTGATTTACTTTTATCCCAGGGTTATTTTGTTTATTACTTTGGTAAGGAAAAAAAAGAAGTCTTTCATTATTTAACTGATAAAAAAAATTTTTGTTTTTTAGAAAATGAGGCAGAAGTTGAAAAGTTAGAAAGAATCGATTATCTTTTTTGTTTTTCTGATGAAAAATTTTCTGATAAAAATTTAATTTTCTCTTTAGCCCCGAAACTTAATTTTAAACTTTCAATTATTTTTCCTCTTCACCATTCTTTAATTGAAGAAAAAAAGGAAATAATAAAGAAAAATTTTTTAAATGGCAGGGCAATTGTCTTTGATGAGGTTTTTGGCTCCCGTTTGGTTTCTGGGAAAATTGGCCAGATCTTTACTAAAGTTATGACAGGTAAGGAAGTAACTTTGAGTGGGGAGCCACATGATGTTTTTTATCCTTTAACAATTAGTTCCTTAGTAAAAGAAATTTTAAAAGTCTCTTTTTTACCAGACACCCAAGGAAAATTGTTTTTCGTTCAAGGGGAAAAAATTAAATGGAATGATTTTGTTTTCGGTTTAAAGAAAGATTACCCGGAAGCACAATTTATCTTTGATCACGTAAGCCAGGGGAAATCAGACCTTGATGATTTTGAAAAAGTCACTTTAAATGAAAATTTATCTGAAAAAGTTGAGGAAACCTTAGAGTGGTTTTCCAGAAATATTTTGGAGGAAAAAAGAAAGATGGCCGAGTGCCCAAAAGAAACTGCCTTACCGGAGAAAAAGCTTGATTTCCTTTTTGAAAAAAGTGAACCGCATCCAATAGCTCCTAAAGTTTCTTTAGTAAAGGAGATTTCCCGTAATTCACTTTTCCAAGAAAGCCAAAGAAAAAAAACAGCCAAGATCGCTTCACCCTTTCAAAAAATTTTATTTGGCCTTTCTTCTTTCTTCTTGTTTATATTTATCTTTTTTGCACTACCGCTTATCTTGACGATTGTTTTTGGCGCCTTAGGAATGAAAGACCTTTCTTTGGCTAAAAAATTTTTAGAGGAGGGAAATTTTTCCTCTGCAGTTAAAAAGATTCAAGTTTCCCAAAAACAATTTAGTTTGTCCCAGCGGATTATTGTTTTAGCGGAACCTTTTTATAGTTTAATTGGTTTGAGTAAGCCGGCAGGAGCCGTGGTTGATAGCCTTTCGTGGGCAGAAAAAGTTGCTGGGTCGTTACAGCTTGTTCTTTCATCTGGTCAGGAAGCAATGGGGAATTCTCGTGCTTTTCTTAATCAGGAAGAAGTGGATTGGGTTACTTTTTTAGGTTCGCTTAAAGCCAACCTGGATTATGCTTATGAACAATCTTCATTGATGCAGCTTTCTTTACCTCAATTAGAAGCTGGCTTTAAAGTCATTAAACAGGATGATTTTTACTGGCAGTTAAAAAAACTTTTACCAGAAACAAGAGAAAATCTTCTTAAATCTCAAGGTTTGCTTGGGGTTTTACCCCAAATTTTAAGTGTCTCTGGAAGAAAGACCTACTTGTTACTTTTTCAAAATAACATGGAACTTCGGCCTACTGGTGGTTTTATTGGTTCTTATGGGATTGTCAATTTAGAAAATGGTAAATTGGTTGATTTTGAGGTTTATGATATTTATCAGGCAGACGGCCAGCTAAAAGGCCATGTTGAGCCTCCTCAAAAATTAAAAGAATATTTAGGCGAAGCGAATTGGTACTTCCGTGACTCAAATTGGGATCCGGAATTTCCTGTTTCCGCCAGAAGGGCGAATTGGTTTTTAGATAAAGAAACGCAAATTAAAGCTGATGGGGTAGTAGCAATTACCCTTAATGTGGCCGAAAAAATGCTTTCGGCTTTGGGTGAGGTGGAGCTTCTGGAATATAAAGAAAAGGTTAATAAAGATAACCTTTTTGTTAAAGCTGAAGCTTATGCAGAATTAGGTTCCTTTCCTGGTTCCACACAAAAAAAAGATTTTCTTGGCAGTTTAGCTAAAGCTATTTTTGCAAAGATGGCTGAGTCAGATGAGAAAAGCCAGCTTGAGACAATTAAAGCGTTGTTTTCTGCCTTAGAAGAGAGAGAGATTCAGCTTTATTTTGAGGATCAGGAAATTGAAAAGATGATTGTCCGCCTGGGTTGGGATGGCGGGATCCGTGACTATCAGCCTAAAAGTGAAGTTAATGCCGTTATTTCTGATTTTCTTTATCTAAATGAAGCGAATGTTGGGGTTAATAAAGCCAATTTTTTTATTAAAAGGAAAATTGACCAAGCGGTAACTCTCAATCAAAACGGGGGGGTGGAGGAAAAAGTAACGATTACTTACGAAAATACTTGTCAAACTGAAAGCTGGCCTGGTGGTAAGTACAAAAATTATTTGCGTTTGTATTTACCTAAAGGGGCAAAAGTTACTTCAGTTTTAAATAACAGTTCGCTTAATCCGAGTCTCTGGTTACCTTTTGACACTGGTTTAATGACAAGTTTTGAGGAACACGGGAAGAGTGTTTTTGACTTTTTAGTGGAAGTCCCAATTAAATCAAAAAGAAAAATTGAAATCAGTTATCAGCTGCCTTTTGTTTTTGACCCTGGAAAGAAACTTGCCTCTTATTTGTTAATGGTTCAAAAGGAGTCTGGGGCTTATCCTTCAGATTATACTCTTAGTTTTGCTTCTTCGAAGACTTATATTCCTGTAAGGGTTATTCCATCAGCCGTGGTTAGTAAGGACGGTTTGGTTGTTTCTCAAAAGCTGGATCATGATCTGATTATGCAGGTGGATTTAGCCAAATAGGATTTTCAAAAAAATCGTTAAATTGCATTGGCAGGCTGACTTTGGTAAAATACATAAGTAAATTTATTAATGAGACAAAGGAGTTTAAATGCAGGAAATTAAATTAAAGGTGCAAAAAAGAGAAGTCTTAGGCAGAAAAGTTAAAAATTTAAGGAAAGAAAAACTTGTTCCAGGCAATGTTTATGGCAAAAAAATTAAATCATTTGCGATTTCTTTAGATAAAGATGAATTTTTAAAAATATATAAAGAAGCCGGTGAAACTTCAGTAGTTAAACTCATTGTTGATGGGGAAAAAGAAGAAAGACCAATCTTAATCCAAAACATTCAGACAAATCCAGTCTCTGATGAAGTCCTCCATGTTGACTTAAGGCAAATTATTTTAACAGAAAAAGTAACTGCCAATATCCCAGTGGAACTCGTGGGTGAGGCGCCTGCCGTGGCTCAGAAATTAGGCATTTTGATCCAAGCCATTAACGAAATTGAAGTTGAAGCTTTGCCTATGGATTTACCTGAAAGCTTTAGTGTTGATGTCTCTAAATTGGTAAGTGTTGGCGATGAGGTCAAATTAAGTGACCTAAGTTTTGACCGCAATAAGGTTAAGGTTACTTCCGAAGATGACATTGTTTTGGCAAGGATTGAGCCTCTAGCGGCAGAAGAAAAAGTTGTGGCTCCAGTTGCGGAAGCTCCGGCTGAAGGTGAAGCGGCTCCTGCCGAAGGCGCTGAACCTAAAGCTGAAAGTGAAGCGAAAGCAGCAGAAAAAGAAGAGAAGAAGGAGTAATTTTTTACATTCTTGAAACCCCAAAAGGGCCAATTTTGCCTTTTTCTTGTTGAGTTTTAAGCTTTGCCAGTTCATTGGTGGTTAATTTCCCTTGACGAAATCTTTGGGAAAGCTCAAAAGGCCATAAACCCATTTTTTGCCGCCTTTGATCTAAATTTTCCGGATTCTCAATTGGTTTAACTTCATTATTCTTCCATTGCGTTCCATAAATTTGTTTTTGGCCAAAATTGACAGCAACTCTATCAGTTAAATAAGCTAAATTCAAAGGGTTGACATCTCCTTTTTGATAACAATCTTCAATTAAAGATAGACATTCTTTTTGAAATTCCGGATCATGGTCAGCATGTTGAGCTATTAGCCAAGCTGCCCAAGAGGCAATCGGGCCAACTTTAGAAATTGTTGGCCAACCAATTTTCTTAATAATTTCTTTTAGTTCTTGGGTATTTTCTTTATCAATTTTTTGGTCAACTCGAAAAGCAGTTCTCATCTCTTGGTCTTTAATGCCTAATTGAATTAATTGTTCTGAGATTTGTTTGGGACCTTTTATCTCTTTTAATTCTGTCATTTTTCTTTATAAGTAATTTTTAAGTCATTATAATATAAATTATGAGTGAATTAATCTCTGGTAGTCAGAAAGAAACAGAAGCGAAGCATTTGTTTTTTTTCCATGGTAGTACTGATAGAAACATTGAAGAGTTTCAGCCGGAAAAGGGTCAATACCAGCTAAGAGGGGAGAAACCGGCTGTTTTTGCCACCTCATTTTTAGAAGTAGCAATTGCTTTTATGAGGACAAAAGTTTGTCCTGGAGTTGACCAAAAAATTGATAATGGTAAAACCTGGCATGTTGTTATTTCGGATAAAGAAAAATTTTTAGAAAACGATCACGGCGGAGCTGTTTACTTTCTTCCGCCGGAAACTTTTATCTTGAACCCTCAAGCAAAACTTGTGGGAGACAGTGAATATATCTCAGCACAAAGTGTTAAGCCGATAAAGAAAGTAGAGTATCCTTCATCACTTGAGGCCATGCTTCAGATAGGAATTAACGTCTATTTTGTTGACCGAAAAATTGATAAAGAAAATACCCA
>JAMCYY010000039.1 GCA_023473205.1 Patescibacteria group bacterium | reverse complement strand
TAACCAAAGATAATGATTTTTATGATCTAATGCCCACTTTTCGGCCAAAGTAAGAAATTTTGAACCGATTCCTTTTCCACGATAATTCTTCTTTATAAAAAGAATATCAACAAAGACAACCCCACCGTCCTCGCTTTTCAAGCAAATAATACCAATCAGTTCTTTGCCCATCCAAGCACCCAGGATCAAATTCTTTCTTTTACTTAAAAAATCCTTATAATATTTTTTTGAAAAAATGTGCTTCCCATAAATCTGGGCTGTTTTTGAAGAATAGGTAGGAAAATCTTCTGCAAAAACAGTTGAAGATAAAGAAAAAATTTCTGGAACATCTGTATTTTTTAATTTTCTATAGCTAATCTTTTCTTCCATATTGGCATTATACTTCATTTAAAATCACCCTCAATTTTTTCCAAAGTCTCTAAAATATTACTCTTTTAAATTAAATATTTTTTTAACTCTCTCCATTCCTAAAAAGGGATCAGTACATCCCGGACTTAAAGAAATTGTATTTACACCACTCATCTCCATTATTTCTTTTAACAACTTAATCGCTTCTATTTCATCAACATGGTCAAGATAGTCCAAGTCAATATCAACGATAACTTTTTCTCTAGGTAATCTTTCAGTTAAAATTTTATCCAAAATATCTCCTAAGGTTACCATATAATAACCAATCGTTCCTTGGGTTTCTGGTTCATTTTGAATTCCCGTATGATGCCAGGGACTGACCCAACAGATTTCGCCCACTAAGCCTTGCTGTTGGGGAAGAGAATTAAAATCATCAAAATCTAAAGCTTTTGCTAATTCAGCGACATCTTTTAAAGAAGGACGAGGCGAAAAGGAAAGAACCGATTTTCTACCATCAGAATGTTCGTCTACTCTAAATAAAAATGCCCCATCACAGACTCTTCCTTCTGCTCTTGCTTCATACCAAGCAAAAATCGCGTGATTATGGTCATCAAAAATGTAACTTGGGGTCTGATCTTTACCATAAACAGTCCGAATATAATTTTTTAAAGCATAAGTTGGTGGATCAACGTGATACCAATCTAATCCTTGATTAATATCAACCAGTTGTAGATCATTAACGCCGCCAATTCTAAGAGGTCTTGATCTAGTTAATCTGCTGCAATTTAAAGACCGTCCAACTGCTTCATCTTTATAATATAAAGAAAGGCCATTTGAATCATATGAAGAAGGATAAATTGTCTCTTTTCCTGTACTACCAAATTCATCTCCTGCCATAAAAATAATTATACTCTCCTAAATTAAATTGTATCGATTTTCTCCAAAGCCTTTAAAATATTGCCTTCTTTGGCCAGGATTTTTGCTTCTTCTATTGGCATCCAACAAGCATCTTTAAATTCATCTTCATAACAAAGAATTCGTGGCCTAATTATAGCATCGCAAAATTGATGTTTATAATTTCTTCCGGCCACAATAATTTCTATAATCATTATCCAAATCTCTTTGAACTTGCTGATCAATCTTACCTTGGCGAGAAAGTTCCTGCATTGCGGCAGCGCATTCTAAAAACCAGGGAATTCCACTTAAGGCCATTCCCAAAATTGGTTTTTGACGAATTAAATTTAGATCAACGTGGTTTCTCCAAAGTCCTTTGAGTGCTTCCCAGCAAGTTAACCTTCTTTTTAGCCAATAGTATCCTTGCTGTAACTCTTCCGACTCCATATTTTTAGGCTTAAAAACTACTTTTCCATGAGTATAGTCTGAATAAGGAAACCCTAAGAGCCTTTCTTCCCTAGCAACATTATCTCCCCAAACTGTCCCGGGGTAAGGGGTAGCAATATGCACAAAAACATGATGCGGGTCATATGCCTCTAAAATTTGCGCCATTCGATAAAAGGAGTCAGGGTAAACATGATTATCCAGCCCGACAATGACTGAGACATGAAGAGGTATTTGATATTCTCTAAAAAGGCGAATGGCTTTAGGTAAAACCTCCTCTGTTTTTTCCTTTGTCCCGGCAACTACTTTACGTGTCAAATCATCGGCACCATAACAAAACGAATAACAACCGCCGTTTTTTTTACCAATCGGAGACATTAATTTTAAAAGACGGCCACCTTGTTCATTGTCCCTGATTAAAGTTTCCACTGTCCCCTCAGTCGCCCAACGAATATCTTTTTGAGACAAATAAGTAAGTAACCCGTAAAGCTGATCTTCGGGAAGATGCATGGTATTATTATCAGCAAAAAAGAGCATGCCCCCTGGTCTAATATTCATTGTTTCTATTTCTGCAATATCGTCCCTAATATCCCTCACTCTAACCCCACCTTGGAATTTCTTAGCCGAGCAAGGGGGGCAGTTATTTGAACAACCCCTTTGTGTCTCCATGGGATAGACTGATAATAATCCCCCGTTAAAGCTTTCTAAAATTTCTCTGTCTGGACAAATATAGTGATTATAAATATCAAAATAATTGCCCCTGCTATCATATTGGGGTTGAAGATGTCCACCTAAAAGATCCTCCATTACTTGAGGAAAAACTGGCTCTCCTTCACCCAAAACTACACTCGCTCCTTCAAATTTCTCCGGAAGAAAGGTTGGTCCATAACCACCGACAATTACTTTTTTACCTCGTTCTCGAGCAAGAGCAATAACTCCTTGAGTAGATTCAGTTCCAATTAAAGTCGTGGAAATTACCACCACATCTGCCCAAGAAGTACCATCGACTAAACTTCTATCATTAGGCCCGCCAGGTAAATTTTTTACTTCAAAACCTCCGTGTTGTTTTAACATTGCGGAAACTATCGCTATCCCCATTGGTGGTAATGCCTCAACCGTCTGCTTTACTCCAGCAAAAAAATCAGCACTTCTTGAACCATAAATAGTGGTAGGAGGAACCAACAAAACGCGCTCTGTTTGACTCATGAAGGATTCATATAGCCTTGATCTGTGAAAATGTCAATTTGAAGTAAAAATCAAGGTCAAGCAAAAATCCACCTCTTCATTATCCATTTATGTCCACTCTTTGGCTTAAGACTTCTACAAGCTGTGCATTTTGCCAGCGGATATTGGCATACATAATGCCTGGCTTATCATTTAAAACATGATCAAAATAATATTTTGAAGGCGGGAAAACATTTTCCATCTCCAGAAGTTCTTTTAAAGGAATCCACTTGGCTTTGCCTTCTTCATTTTCCTCACTGACTTTTTGATGAGTTGGCAAAGTGGCTAAAAAAATAAAAGAAACCCAAGTTTCATTTAAATCAATATGATAATGGGTGGCAATTGCTTTTAGCTTAATGCTATCCATCCCCACTTCAACTCCCGCTTCTTCTTTAATTTCCCTAATGGCCGCGAGCATCGGGTCTTCGTTTTCGTCAATATGACCACCAGGACCAATCCAATATCCAGGAAATTTTTTGGCGGTTTCGCTCCTCTTAAACATCAAAACCTTTTCATCTTTAATCACCAAACACTCCGAAGCAATATTTGTTTTTCCAACTTCATCTAAATGTCTATGACTATTCATGGCTTAATTATAGCATCACACATTTCTCATTATTGTATAAATTACAGGAGGTGTGAACGTCTAACACCTTCCAGGTGTTTTAGCTTTACACCTTTCCATAATTGGCACCATTTTACGCGATAGCAAAATTTGGTGCCACTAAGTTTTTTTCATTGAAAATAAAAAAGGTTGTTGATATGATAAAAATATGCTAACTAAACAAGACCTAAAAGCTATAGGAGGATTAATGGACCAAGGAGTTTCTCAAGGGAATAAACCTCTTGCCCAAAAGATGGATGGTTTTGAAAAAAGATTAGATTCTTTGGATCAAAAATTTGAAAAAAACTTAAGACCAATCAAAAAAGATATCGAAATAGTTATTGGATTTTTTAACAGTGAAAAGATTCATTTGAAAAAAAGAATGGATAGAATTGAAGATCATCTTGGCCTTCCTCCTTTAGCAAGATCACTTTAGCTCTCATGGCGCAATTACTTAAAGCAGCAAAATCTTCGCACTCAATTGCAATTATTGTTCCAGGATTAGGTAATGAAAATAAAGGCCACGAGCTTTTGGTTAAGTGGTGGAAACTTTGGAATATAAAGACTTATATCTGTGGCTTAAACTGGAAAATCGAGGAAAATGGTTTTACGGAAAAATTAAAAAAAATTACTGACTTGATTGATAAACTGTATGCACCCAATAAAAAAATTTCCTTAATCGGGACGAGTGCTGGTGGCAGTGCGGTTCTCAATGCATTTATTGCCAGAAAAAATAAAGTCCACCGAATCGTTAATGTTTGCGGAAGGCTCCGCTCAGGAGATGCTTTATTTTACACTTTTGAAAAGGCCGCTTCTAAAAGTCCATCTTTTAAAGAGTCTGTTTTAAAATTTGAAAAAACAGAAACAAAATTAACAAATCAAGACAAGGAAAAAATCATGACAATTAAACCCATTTGGGATGAAATTGTTCCCGCAAGTACAGTCAAAATTAAAGGAGCGAAAAATATTCTTGTTCCCTCAATTGGCCACGTTCTGAGTATTTCTCTTTCCCTCTCTCTTTTTGCCTATCCAATAATTGAATTTATTAAATCAGATTAAGAGCGAAAAATGCTTCTTTAAAAATATTTTGTTATAATAGCCACCAAGATGCCAATCGAAGGAACTCCTACACCTAAAGTTAGAAAAGAAGACCCTAGTGGTAAAGGAATTGAAAGCAATGGAAGCGCAGGAATTGAATTTACCCAAAAAGGAGAAAGAATTTTTTTAAGATCAAGACAAAAACCAAAAGATTATCTCGATATTACTCCCAGTGATCTACCTCAAAATCCCAGCAGACCAACAAAAGTTGCTTTTCCTTATAGTAGAAGTGGACCATTTATGGGAAAAGGAGAAAAAATAATGGCAGTAGCACAAATTATTGAAGGGAATCCAGGAGGCTTTCAATTAGCGGCAGGTTTGGCTGATTTTAATCTTTATTCTCAAGAAAGTACTTATATCACTAATGTTCAAGGAATGGGGATAGGAACTTCGCCTGGAGATTATAAAATTGTCGCTGAAGGCATAACTCCAGAAGCAGTAAAAAAAGGAAAAATAACATTAGAAAGTCCTTCAGCTCAAGAAATGTTATTCGGTCAAAAAGTTGGATTTGATACGGTAATTATTTTAGAAGATAAAAATAAACCACAACAAATAAGATATTCCGTCCTTATTGTCAGACGAACCCTTGCAGATTTATTAAAAAAACATTCTCTGGCAAATTTAATTCTAAAAAAGGTAAAAAAAACAATTTAACAATTTTTTACCCTTTTTCCAGCGCCAAAGGTAAAACCTCATCCATAGTTTTCGCAAATTTAAATTGCATGGTTTTTCTAATTTCTTCCGGAACATCAACCAGATTTTTTTCGTTTTCCTGGGGCATAATTACGGTTTTAACTCCTGCTCTTTCCGCCGCTA
>JAMCYY010000073.1 GCA_023473205.1 Patescibacteria group bacterium | reverse complement strand
TGTCCGCTCAATCGTTAACCTTTGGAGCAAACAAGATATTTTGTTCTTCATAGTAAACGAGTTTTTTAAATCCGTGCCTACTTGTATATTTTGAGCTTAACCCTGAAATATGCTGTTCCATTCTGTTAAAAATACACCAAGTACAGCCTGTGTAATATGTCCCATCTAAGCATTCAATAATATAAACGTACCACTTCCATTCTCTCATGACACTTCTCCACGCGCTTCGCTTGGTCGAAGAATAAATTTAATATTGTTCGAGCGAACGCAGTGAGTCGAGAACATTTTTGAATTTTGAATTTTTAATTCCTACCAAACCAACTCTCTAAAACCTGCTTTGCTATTGGGGCGGCGATATTTGATCCTTCCCCATCAAGTTCAGCCAGAACTGTTACCACTATTTGAGGCTTGTAAGCCGGAGCAAAAAGAGTAATCCAAGAATGAGGTAGAGTTTGTTCCTCCCCGTGCTGGGCTGTTCCTGTTTTACAGGCAATGCTCACTTGTGTCATTTCGGCAGAACTTGATGACGCCGGTACTTCTAAAAAATCTCTTCCGTCAACTTTGAGCTTTGATCTTTGAACTTTGAACTCAAAAAGCGGCCACGCCACTCCTCCGGGAGCACAACTCTCTATCATTCCCTGCCTTATTAGTGTAAGCGTTTTTTCTGATAATAACTTTGAACTTTGAACTTTGAACTTTGAACTTTTTAAAAGGTGCGGCTGATAAATATTCCCTCCATTTGCTATTACTTGTGTCAGTAAATTAACCTGAATTGGGGTAGTAAGTAAGTATCCTTGCCCAATTCCATAATGATAGGTATCTCCCAAATACCACTGCTCCCCAATTACCTTTTTCTTCCATGCATCAGAGGGAACAGTTCCTTTTGCTTCTCCCTCCAAATCTATCCCGCTTTTTTCTCCTAAACCAAATTTTCTTGCGGTCTCCGATAACTTTTCTATCCCCACTTTTTCTGCAACTTTATAGAAAAAAATATCGTTTGAACGTTTAAGAGCCGAAACAACATTAACAAAACCTTCTGTTTTCCCATATTGATTAAAATACCAATTGCCAAAAGAAAAAGCTCCTAACTGTAAAATCCCGGTATCTTCTACCTGAAAATTTTCATCAATAGCCTTATTTTCCAAAGCAGAGGCAGCAGTTATTATTTTAAAAGTCGAACCGGGAGGATAAACGCCTGAAACAGCCCTGTTTAAAAGGGGCTGGTTTTCAGAATCTAATAAAACATCAGAAATGTTCTTATATTCCAAAGGCGAAGAAGCGTAATATTCCCCCAGAGTAAAAAGATTAGGATCAAATGAGGGTTTTGAAACAAGCGCCAATATCTCACCTGTCGGGCTGGAGACAATAACCGCCCCCTTTTTTACTTTCTCCATTGCCAAAAAGGCTGCTTTTTGCAATTTAGCATCCAGCGTCAGCTTTATATTCTCCCCAGGTATGGGATCTTCCTGTCCTAAAGTCCTAATTGCCTTTCCTGTTGCATCAACCTCAATTAATTCCCTGCCGTTAACTCCCCTAAGTTTTTTTTCATATTCCTGTTCTATGCCATCTTTGCCAACCAAATCATCGATTTTATATGTTTTAAATTCTTCTTTGCCTAATTCTTCAGGTGAAATTTGCCCAACATAACCTAAAACATGGGCGAATATTTCTTTATAAGGATATTCTCTTAAGCTGTCTATTTCTAAACTTTTTTCCCCTTTTGCAATTACTTTTAAAGCCTGTTCCCTCTCAACAAGCTTTGTTTTCCCATTTTCCACCTGCCTGAATCCGGGAATATTAAAAACTAAAGGAGTACCGTTTCTATCCAATATTATCCCTCTTGGTGCATGGATTATCTTTGTCCTTACTCTATTATTATTTGCCAATTCGCGGTAATAATTTCCTTGGAAAAGCTGCAAAGAAACAAGCTTTACAAAAAGTATTAAAAGAAAAATCAAAAGGCAAAAAGGCAGCAAAAATCCGCGTATTCTTGATGAGTCATCCCTGTCATCAAAACGTCTTCTTTGAACCTTATTTTCCACCCCTATAAAATCAGGAAAAGCCAAAGCTTTATTGAGTGAGATTTTAGATTTCATGCGTTACAGCAATATCATTAGAAACGATTTTTAAGAAAGAGGGCAAAAGAAGTGCGCCCGCTTGGGGTCGAACCAAGCGCCTGTTGTTTATAAGACAACCGCTCTCCCGCTGAGCTACGGGCGCTAAGAGATAATATTTGCAAAACGAGTATACCATAAATTAAATTTTCCCTCCATAATGCTCTCCCATCGCTTTAATTGCCATGATAATTTTTTCCTTTAATCTAACATTATTAACAATCAAGCTGCATGTTCCGTGGCCAAAGCCCTTTTGGTCGATATCTTCTCTTTTACTTTTTTTGATATATGGATTGTTAAATTGTGACAATGATATTTTTAAAAGTTGACTCCAATAATTCAACTCTTTCTGAATATCCATATCGTCATATAAATGAAGATATACTTTAATTTTTAATTTAGGGACTTTCATAATTTTTGTTAACCAATATAGGACAAACAAAAGGATTTGAGGATCTGTATTGCTTACTGACACTGAACTTTCTAAAGATTTTTTTCCTTCTCCCCAATATAAAAACAGTCCGGCAATTTTTAATTCTCTTTCTGACAAAGGTAAGGAAATCTTTTTTTGGATCTCATAAATTTCCTGCAGTCTTGTTTCACGTTTTAACCGCATGGTAATTCTATATCTCTCAATGGCTAACTCTTTATTTTTTTGAGTTCTTTTCTGTACTAATCGAATTTGTTCGTCGGTTAAATAAAAACCTGATAACCAATCAGAAAGGGTACTTTTTGGAATACCCAATTCTTTTTTTATTTCACTATATGTTCTTCCTTGTTTTCGTAATTTAATTGCCTCCTGCCTATCCGCAAATCTTGTCATAATTGAACAGTGAATAATTGTTAGATATTAGTATATCTCCATAGTACACTTTTATTTTTTCTTTTGTCAAGAAGCTGAAGGAGTTAATTGAAGTCCCAAGAACGAAGCGGGAATACTTCCGTTATCCATTGATACTTTCAAACCCTTATAATCTCGCACGCTGAGTAATTTCCTCCTCCACCATAGTTACGTCTTTTCCGTATTTTAATCTTGATAATTCTTTTATCAGCTCAGCCACTCTTGGATTGGCAAGCCTTTTTTCCTCCGAGATATCCTTGGTTAAATCCATAGAAAAAGGAGAAACAGGCTCACCGTTGACTATAGTTTTTACATAAGAATTAAATCTGTCTACATTTATAAGATCAGCTTCATTAAAGGTAGGCTGAAATTCATGTTGAAGAAAATTCGCATCCGCCACACCAACTCTAAAAGAAGCGATTGTTCCTACATTACCAAAAATAGCTGTTTTTATCTCCTCTTCCATTTGCCCGATAAACTGGTTGGCGACAATCAAATTAAGACGGTATTTTCTTGCCTCGGAAAGGATTTGTGCAAAATCAGGAGTAGCAAAATTTTGGAACTCGTCAACATAAAGGAAAAAATCCCTTCTTTTTTCCCTTGCCATATCTTGGCGCGACATAGCGGCAACCAAAATCTTTGGAACCAAAATCAAACCTAAAAAGTTGGAGTTTTCCTCTCCTATTTTTCCTTTTGATAAATTAACCAAAAGGATTTTTCCCTCATCCATGACATTCCTAAAACTAAATGCGCTTTGTGATTGCCCGATAATATTTCTAATCATTTTATTGGTAACAAAACGCCCAAACTTGGAAACAATATAATCCAAAACTTCCGACTTATGGAAATCGGAAGTCTGGGCAATTTGGTCGGTCCAGTAGCGCCTGATAATTGGATCCTGAACTTTGGGCAAAAGCTCTTGGACAAAGGCGGTATCGGTTAAAGCCCGAACAACTTCTATAAAGGTGCTTCCCGGCTCTGACATAACTGTTAACATAGCATTTCTAATGGCATGCTCAAACCTTGGGCCGATAATTCCCGTTTGGTGAGGATCAAAAAGCTTATACATAAGCCCAATGATAGATGTAACCACCAAATGTTTTTGTTCTTCGGTTTGTGCTTCCAACATATTTAAAGACATTGGCCTTGATGTATCTGAGGGATCAAATAAAATAACATCCTCTGCCCTTTGGGGTGGAATCAAAAGCAAAATATCATCAATCAAATCTCCGTGCGGATCGATAACTGCCAATCCTTCTCCGTTTTTAATATCCTGCATAATCATTTCTTTAAGAAACTCTGATTTTCCCACACCTGTTTTTCCAATAATATATATAAGCTTTTTGATCCTCACCAAACTCATGTGTACCGGCCTAACCATACCCCTATAAGTGCTCTTGCCTAAATAAAGCCCGCTTCCTGGAATTTGGGCTGGTGCTGGTGCCTTTTTAGAACTTATCCAATGAATATTTGGCGTTGTTACACTTTTATTGGGAAAGTGGAAAACAGTAGAAAGTTCTTCACTTGATAATACCGATGTTTGTCCCCTTACCGGCATATAACGATAAATAAAATCATTTAAAAAAGCATTTTTAAAGACGTGCCTGTTTTTGGTAAAAGAATTAATGCCGTTGAACTGGCTGAAAGCGCTTGAAATATTGCCAAGATGAGCCTTAGCCGATTCTAAAGTGCTGGATGAAACAACAATCCTTACAACAACATTAAATCCGGGCTTTCCAATTTTATTTTCTATTGCTTCCAATTCTTTAGGGTCAGCTGAATATTTGGCTGTTTCAGGGTTTGCCTCTAATTTTTTGGTTTTGGCAATATAGGACCTGCCCAGTTTTTTCCAGTTTCCATCAGCCGGGCTGATTAAAACTTGGATAGCAGCTCCCTCTCCCTCACTCATTTTCGCCAAAACAGAAGTTATGGAAGAGAGTGGGTCAACGGGCAAATCTTTAAAAACTTTTATTGGTTGGTAATCGGAGGATTTAAGCCTAAGTGAGGCAAAAGCAACTTTACCATTTTCTGAAAAGATATTGTATTCATTACCAATTATATTTTCTTTTTTTCTTACTCCTTTTTCATCAACAACAGTTATTTCTGCTTCGGGATATGCACCGTTAATTTGTTTTTCAACCAAATCCTGAAGATTGTTTGGAACATGAACGTAAAAACGAATATCCCCCGGCATTCCGACAATTTCAAAAGAAAGATGGGGCTGGGGCTTAAGAAAACTTAACTTTCCTCCCTTTCTGATTGAAGATAAACTGGCAAACATCTGCTCCGCAGCATCTATTTTAACTTCACTCTCCTTTGGCAGGGCAACTTGCAAAAGAACACTTTCCAAAGACGCTTTTTCCCTTTTCCTATGCTTGTAGTAAAGAAAAGCAAAATAACCAAGCAAAAGGGGCAAGCAAAAAAGATACCAGTAATTCTATAAGATGGCTTTGGGAATTGTTAAAAGCAGCACATAAAA